>JBCCGX010000554.1:0-6661 GCA_039029035.1 Acidobacteriota bacterium
CGAATCGACCGTGCATTTCCACGTGGACCATCTCGGCACGCCGCGGCAGGTGACGGATGCAAGCGGTGCCGAGGTCGCGTTCCACGCCTACTACCCGTTCGGCGGTGAGGCAACGGATGCGTCGCAGGATGATCGGTCGCTGAAGTTTACTGGGCATGAACGGGATGGGAATGGGAGTGCGGGACCGGGTCGTCTGGATTACATGCACGCGAGATACTGCTCGCCGGGGCTGGGGCGGTTTACGAGTGTCGATCCTGTGATCGGCAACCCGAAGAGTCCACAGAGTTGGAATAGGTACAGCTACGTATCCAATCGGCCAATGGTCCTGACAGACCCTACCGGAGAAGTCACCGCAGCTCGATTGGCCGAAGAAGCCCAGGAGTTCGTTCTGGACCTGGAGAACCAGGTAGACTTCTTGACCGAGGGCAACCTGCTGGGCGTTGCGGCTAACACCTTGACCGGGACCGCCACAGACTTAGCAGTCGGCCTTCTGGATGTCCTGACTGTTGGCTCAGCCACCGGCGAAGCGATCGGCAGCGGGGCTTCTGGAATCGAGTTGGCTGCGGCGGTCGGAGGCGATGCTCTGCGGCTGACAGCGCTCGCTGGAGGCGCAGCCGGAGCGGTACGAGCAGTAGGGAGCAGAACTCTTTTCACTCCAAGGGTAACAAGTGCTCTCTCCGGACTAAGATTGGACCCGAAGACAGTGCTTTCCGGCGGTAGGGGCGGCGGGAGAGTGAAGTCTCTCGTCGGGTCCCCGAACGCTGTCGTTCGTGGTGGTGGACAGCGCGCCTTTGTGACCAATGACAAAGGTCAGGTCATTCTCGATATCACGGCAGACCGTGTGAAACCGGTAACGCCCGGGCGAGGCTTCGGGCCAAAAAGAGTGCCAACGAAGGAGGAACTGCGCCTCTTGAACAAACTACTGGAGAGCAGCCAATGACGGTTGGCGACGTGTTGTTAAACTTCAGAAGCGCACTATGTGCGCTGGTCCCTTTTGCTGAGCACGTAGGCATTTCCTGGAAGCGTCCGGACGCATACGATGAGTGGGATACTCTAGCTACCACGCTTTTCGACCAACTCGTTGTGAGCGTGTTGACTTGGTCGTTACCCAGGAGCGGACAGGCAGGCTTCCGTCTGCCGGCATATGATTTGTTGGCCGAGAGCTACGAGGGACTCAGTACACTGGAAGTGACTCATCCTTCCCTGCAAGAAGGTCGTTGGCTATTCCACGCTTTCGGTTGCAAGGATGGGCCTTTCGACATCGTTGAGGTTCGCGAGCTGACTGAGGAAGGCCTGCCGTTTGGCGATGATCTCAAGATCTGTCCTGTGGAGGGCGCCAGTTTCACGCTCAGGCTCGATCAGGGTGTCCGGAGAGAACACCGTATCAATCGAAGACGTTGATCAAATCGATGCGATAGGGATCGACCGAGCCGGTGAAGTAGTACTCACTATCAGTGATCACTTGCCGTGGGCGGATTCAGCAGACTCGCATCTGGTGTTGCTGCAAGACAAGATCAATACCTACCTTGCTTTTGCCGAAAGTGGCGAATTGCTCGGCTCGTATCCCGAATTCGAAGGCCGTTGTGTCGTCATCAGTATCGTGGGGAGATTTCCTCTGGCTGAACAGGCATGCAGTTTCTTGGCCCAGGCAGCCTCGGTAACTGAGGGCGCAGGTGTCGCGCTTAGATTTCAACAGTTCTCGCGAGTCTGATCTGGAGATGGATCGTGGGCGCGGTTTCAGGGCGAGGTTGGCTTGTTAAGGCTCAAACCCCGAGCAGCACGCCGCGAGCAGGCAGGCCGGTCAGGGTGTGCATGGCGTGGATGTACCAGCCAAGCTGGCGTTGGTAACGCTCTTGGCGCGCTTCGAGATCGATGTCGGTCTTGAAGTCGACCACGATCCACTGACCCGCTTCGAGGAAGGCGAGGTCGACGGTGCCTTCGAGCAGACCGTCGTCGCCGCGATCGAGCAGGAAGGGGGCTTCGCGGTGGTGATGCTCGGCGGCGGCGGCGCGCTGCATGAGGGGGTGATCCATGGCACGGACGACGCTCTGGGTGGCGGCTGCGACCTCGGCCTGGCTGGCGTCGAGCATGCGGCCGTGGAGCTCGGCGAGGGAGCGCACCGCGGTGTCGTCCGTGATCAGGTCCGCATCGCGTAGCAGGGTATGCACCAGGGTGCCGAAGCGTTTGCCGCCTGGCCGACCGCTGTCGCGCGGCACGATGACCAACTCGATCTCACTCTCCGGTCCCGGTGGCCAGTCCTCGATCTCGGTGACGATCGCCACCTCGAAGCTCGATCGCCCTCCTACCTCGAGTAGACCTTGCCTCTGTTCATGCCACGCCTGGTAGGCGTCGATCCCTTGCTCCGCGGCTCCGCTGTCTTTCTCGCTGCCCAGGATCTCGGCTTGGCGTAGACCGAAGTTGCGCTCGACGTTCAACGCCAACGCTCGCGGATCCCACCAGACGACCTCGTGCTCGCCGACTTGGGGTCGATGAAGCCCGGGGCGGACGGTCTCGTGGACTGGTCCGGCCATGGTCTGGGGGCTAGCGAGGACGGTGCTGGTGCTGTTGAATCGTGGGCAGCCGGGGGCTGGCCGGGCGTCGCTCCAGTTCTGGCGCGGCGGGTAAATGGCGGCGTTGAGCGGGCTCAGCCAACCGTTCTCCCACGGGCCGGTGCCGATCGCCGGCACGACCAGGAGATCGCGCGCTCGGGTGGCGGCGACGTAGGCCAGGCGCACGCCCTCGGCCTGGTCGCGAGAGAGCTCGAGCTCGGCATGGTCCTGCAGCTCCCAGGGCGACAGGCCGAGGATCTTCGAGGCGCTCAGGCCCCGACCGGCGTCGAGGTAGAGGCCAGGCTCCGGGCGGGCGATGTTGGCGGTGAGATCGGCCAGGACCACGACCGGGAATTCCAACCCCTTGGCGGCGTGGGCGGTCATCAGGCGAACCCCGTCGGCGCCTTCCTCCAGCACCGGCGAGTCGCCCGAGCCGAAGCGCTGGGCCTCGGCGTCGAGACGCTCGACAAAGCCGCGGAATGACAGGCCGCCACGGACCTCGAAGCGGCGGGCGAGATCGCAGATGCGCTCGATGTTGGCCAGCACCTGGTGGCCGGCCGGGCGCAGGGCGAAGCCGGCGTGGGCGCGGGTGAACTCGAGCAGGCGATGGATGGTCTCGGTGATCGGCCGGCGGTTGCGTTCGCGGTGCAGCTCGGCCAGCAGATCGAGCGCCTCGGTGATCGGGAGGAAGAGCTCTTCGTCGCTCGTCGGGCGGGGAGCGAAAGGGTGCAGCCGCAGGTCGTCGAGCCGGTAGCGCAGCAACAAGTTGTCGGGCACGGCGAAGAGGTCACCCCGCAGGGTGGCGTAGACCGACAGACGGTCGTCGGGCCACTCGACGGCGGTGAGAGCGGCGCGAAGGGTCTCGACCTCCTCGCGCTGATGGAACGATCGCCCACCGACCAGGAGATGGGGCACGGAGCGCGCTTCCAAAGCGCCGACGTAGCCGCGGGTCACGTCGCCGCTCCACGACATGAAGCGGCGAAAGAGCACCGCCACATGGCGCGGGGCGATGGGGACCCGGCGCTTACGATCGTCCGGATCCTGCACCGTCCAACCGCTGTCCTGTAGCAGCCAGGCGATGAACGCCGCGGTGGTGTCCGGCAGACAGGCTTCGATCTTGGTTTTGGTGATCTTGGAGTAGCCGAAGGGGTCCGGCGCCGGCACGACGACGATCTGCGGTTGGTCTTCGGGCGCTTCGCGGTGCGGATCGAGGGGGATGTAGCGCGGCTGGCCACTGGCCTCGTCGCCGGTCATCTGGCTGGCAAAGGCGGCGTTGACTGCCTTCTGTAGCGCGCTGACGGCGCGGAAGCTCCGCCGCAGGTGCACCAGCCCCACCGGGCCGTCGGCCGTCAGCCGGCGCTTGATTTGCCGGTAGAGCAGCACGTCGGCGCGCCGGAAGCGATAGATCGACTGTTTCGGATCCCCGACCAGGAAGAGTTTGCCCGCCCGTGGACGGGTCTTGCGCCAGTCGACCTGCTGCGGTTCGTCGGCTGCCAAGAGTAAGAGGATCTCGGCCTGCAGCGGGTCGGTGTCCTGGAATTCGTCGACGAAGAGGTGGGTGAAGCGCTGTTGAAGCTCATGGCGTACGGTTGCGTCGTCACGGATCAAATCGCGGGTGCGCAGCAGGAGATCGAGGAAGTCGAGTTGGCCAGCCCGCCGTTTCAGCTCCTCATAGTCGGTGATCACTTCGCGCAGATCGCGGTGCAGCAAGGCGGCCAGATCGGCGTCGGCCTGGCGTTTGAACGCCTCGAGGGCGCCGAGTACCGACTTGCGGATCTCGAGGGCGCGTTCACGCGAGACGTCAGCGGCGAACCATTGGCCGCGCCCTTTCCAGCCGCGGTTACGGTGCAGCTGGTAGTAGAGGTCGACCAGTTGGGCTTCGAGCTCGTCGTAGTCTCGTGCCGCCACCGTCTCGGTGCGTCGTACCCACGTGGCCAGGGCTTCGGCGGGTTCGAGAGAGCGCCGCAGATAGTCATGACGATTGCGGCACTGGCGGCACAGGTCGGCGAGCTCGTCGACGCCTTCGAGCAGTGTATCGATCGCTGCCTGGCGCTCGAATTTGCGTCGCTCCCAAGGGGTTTCGAAATCGCGCCAGTCGACCAGGCTGCGGCCCGCCTGACGCAGACGGTCGAGGGGTGTGGAGCGGTCGAAGCTACGGCCAAGAGCGAGGCGACTCAGGGCTCGCCTGAGCCCGTCGGGCATCTCGTCGAGCTTGCGCTCGATCCACGCCTGGAAGGCGCGGTCGAAGAGGCGCGCGGCCTGATCTTCGTCGACTTCTTCGAAGGCCGGATCG
Source organism: Acidobacteriota bacterium (assembly GCA_039029035.1). Classification (GTDB taxonomy): domain Bacteria; phylum Acidobacteriota; class Thermoanaerobaculia; order Multivoradales; family J023; genus JAAELT01. The sequence continues at coordinate 4,843 of JBCCGX010000554.1, forward strand.
ATCCGCGCCTCGACCGGGCGCTCGCGCAAGATCTCGGCGCAGAAGGAGTGGATCGTCCCGACATGGGCCTCCTCGAGGCGCGCCAAAGCGTTTTCGAGATGGGCCATCTCGGTGGCGTCTTCAGTCGCACCGCGGGCTCGATCGAGCTCTTGCCGTAACCGCAGCTTGAGCTCGCCGGCGGCCTTGCGGGTGAAGGTCACCGCGACGATGCGGTCGACCGTCGTGTCGCCTCGCCGCAGTACGGCGACCAGCCGATCCACCAGTACGGTCGTCTTGCCGGTGCCCGCCGCCGCTTCCACCAAGAGGCTTTCGTCGAGCGACGTGCGGATGCGCTGTCGCGCCATCTCGTCGTCGGGAAATGTCAGAACGCCGGAGCTCATGGCATCTCGCGCAGTCGGGTCAGGGGAATCAGCCGTTGGGGATGTTTGCGCTGTACCTGGGTCTCGGCATGGGGGCCGCAGATCAGGTTGTAGTCGCACCACTTGCACTCGCCGCGATCCGGGGCGGCGGGCATAAAGCCATCGGCGATGGCCCGATCGATTGTCTCCAGCACTTCCCCGACAGCTTGCCGTACAGCCTCGTCCAGAGGTACTTCCAGGGTCTCGTAGCGCCCGCGCCGAGTACAGAAGAACAAGCGCCCGGACTCTACGACCTTACCGAGCAGCTCCTCTGCCGCCATGCCGTAAAGGGCCGGTTGTAGGGTCTTGCCGCCGCCGACCGCCAGCCGCCGAAGCTCTGGGCTCTTGCCGGTCTTGTGGTCGGTGACCCGTAGGACGCGGCCTCCGGGACCTTCTTCCACCAGATCGATCGCGCCGTGCAGGCGTTTGCCGCCGGCGATCTCGGCGTTTTCGAAGGCCTCGTCGGAGCCGCGCATGTCGGCCGGCGCGGTGCCGCGGCGTAGGCCGAACATCATCTCGAATCGGGCCGGCCGCCAGGGCTCTCCGGCAGCGATCAAGGAGCGGATCCAACCCCTCAGATCGGTGTGCAGCTCCTCGATACCGCTACGCCAGACGCGCTCGATAGCGGGCGCCAGATCTTCGTAGTAGCGGTCGGCGACCTTCTCGACGGTTTCGGCAAGAATCTCGCTGATCGCGACCTCCTCGCTTGCTTCGAACGACAACAGGTCGCGGGCCTCGAGCGCACAGAAGAGCTCGAACTGAATCTCGTGGATGAGGCTGCCGCGAGTCAGGGGATCGAGCTGCTCGAGTCGGATCGCTTCCTCACGCGGCTTGAGGCCGTGGACCGAGTAGAGCAGGAAGCGGTAAGGGCAGGCGGCGAAGCGTTGTAGGGCGGTGGGCGAGTAGCTGCGCCGACTGAGCTGGAATCGCTCGAGGCCCTGCAGGGTTTCGGGATCGGGGGCGACGACGCCGTCAGCAGCGGAGAAGCCGGGCCGCCAGCGGCTCCAGCGTGCCCTCAAAGAGCGCGTCAAGCGCGGGTTGGCCTCGAGCAGGAAGCGCCCCCGGCCAGGCGCTGCGGGCGCCTGGCGTCGTAAGAAGGGCTCGAGGACCGACAGGTCGTACTCGGCGTCGTCAATGGCGGACGCCCGATCGCGCGGTGCCGGCCAGCCGAGCAGCGACTGTGAGCCCCGTGCCGCCTGGGTCTCGAGGTGGCGCAGATCCGGGATGCTGCCTTCCGCGGCGCGTAGTAGATCGAGAGCGTAGAACGAAGGGACGCGGGTGCGTCCCTGCAGCATGTCGAGATTCGGGTAGGAGACGATCAGGCGGGAACGGGCAGCTCCGGCCGCGATCCGCAACAGCAGGCGTTCGTTCACCACCCGTTCGTCCTGCGTGGCGAGGGGGGCGTCGAGCTGCCGGCGATA
>JBCCGX010000555.1:0-6661 GCA_039029035.1 Acidobacteriota bacterium
AACGTCCGCCAGCTGCTGGATCGCGGGATCGCCACGGTGCGCCGCCGCTTCGCCGGCCACCCCGAGGTGCAGGCCACCCTGCTCACCGCGATCGGAGCGATCCATCGCAAGATGGGTGACTACGATCTGGCCGGTGCCCTGATCGAAGGTGCCCTGGCCGAGTTCCGCGCGCCGCAGGACACCAACGATCCGACCCTTGCCAGCATCCGGCACGAGCAGGGCCTGCTGCAGATGGAGCGTGGTCGATTCGCCGCCGCTGGCGTCCACTTCGAAGAGGCACTGAGGATCCGCCGCAAGGCTCTCGGAGAGCACCACCCGGAGACCCTCCAAAGCCAGGTCGAACTGGCCGAGATCAACCGCCTCCTGGCGAACTTCGGGGGCGCCCGACAGTTGGCTGGCGACGCGTTGGACACCCTCGCCGAGACCGGCCGTCGGCAGCACGCCCTCTTCGCGCGCAGTCTCACGGTATTGGGTTGGCTCGACCTCCAGGGCCGGCGCGTCGATCTCGCCACGTCGCGATTGGAGGAAGCCCTGCGGGTTCAAGAGCGCTACCACGGCCAGGACCACGCGGCAGCGGCGACCACCACCGTCACCCTCGCCATGGCACACCACGCCGCCGGCGAGTCCGAACGAGCTACCACCTTGCTACGGCGCGCGCTAACGATCTACGAGAACCGGCTCGGCACTGAGCACCTCTACGTTGCGATCGCCCTGATGAACCTGGCGCGGATCGAGATCGACGCCGCCCGATTCGATGAGGCCAAGGCCGCGCTCGACCGTGCCGGTCGGATTCTCCAAGCCTCCGCCGGGCCCGACAGTGTGCTCTTCGCCTTGTGGATCTCAGACATCGCTCGCATCCAGCTCCACCGGGACGAGGTCGAGGCCGCCGAGGAAAAGCTGCAAGCAGCCCATGCGATCCTCGTAGAAGCCCTGCCACCGGACCACCCGCTGGCCCTCGAGACCCTCAACCTCCTCGGCGACGCGGCACGGCGCCGAGGAGGGCTACAGCGGGCTGATGAGCGGTTTGCTGAAACGATGGACAGCCAGCTGGGATCCCATCCCGAAACGCCGCTCTAGAGCTGGCAGGTCCTTTTGGTGGAGCGATCAGGTGTCTATTGCACCACTTTGACGAGAGCCAACGCATCGAGCTGCGTCCCGTCTTCGCGCAGCAGGAATTCCACCGTGTGCTCACCGGCGCTGAGCGTGACCTCCAGCGGATCAACGTCCGGATCGGGCAACGTATCGTTGACCCGATCCGTCGTCCAGTTGCCCAGGGGTCGCGGAACCCACAAGTGAACCGGGCCACCATCGATCCGCACGTAGAACGAGTCGGCATCGAAGTTCGGAGCACGCACTTGCGCCTTGATGTGGTAGGTACCGCTGGTGGGCACGGTGACGCAGTAGGTCGCCTTCCAGGCGTCGTTGGGCGCTTGAGCGCCACTGAAAGTGCCGTTGGGTACCTCGATGTAGGTCCGGCTCCCTTCGCTCTGCACTTCGAAGACTGCTGAGAGCTCGCCATCCTCGGCTTCCTGCACCAGGCCGCCGCAGCTCGGCTCCGCCAGCTCCTGCACCTGGAAACGCTCCCAAGCTGCGGCCAAGATCGGCGGCACGATCGGCAGGGGTCGATCACCCACCAACACGGCCGGCGTCTGGTTGTAGTCGGCACCGACGAAACGCCAGTTGGAGGTCGCCTGTAGGACCACCTGACCGTCCGGTAGATCGATCCACTCGAACGTCACCGGCGCCGCCGAATCGGCCCGCAGCCGGTCGTCGACCCCACGCCGGACGTACTTGCCGTTGAGGCGCGACTTGAGCGTCACGAACCGCCCGTTCGCACCAACCTCGAACCGAGTCGCAGGGGTGGCGCTGCCGGCATCGGCGATCAGCTCTTCGGTCGCCGCGTCGACCCGCACGTAGGCCCCCGCACCGACCGGCGAGAAGAGCGCGATGTCCTGGCCGACCGGCGGCTGGGAGGTCCCGGGCCAGGGGCTGTCATCCGCTGCCCAGGTGACGAAAGCGGCATCGAGCACGTCGTTCCAGTGAGTGTCGTCCATCCTGTTCCAGGGCAGGAACGAGAACCAGGACGTCCGGGTGGTCTCATAGGCGACGATCAGGGGGATGTCGAGCGTGCCCTGGCATTGCGGGCACACCGCGAGCTCGGTCTCCACCAAGGCGTAGTCCGGGCGGCTCGCGGGCAGCGCATCGAAATGCCGAATCACGCCTTCGGTCGCCTCGGCCTGGGCATAGCCGTGGAAGGCAATGCCGGTCTTCTGCCAGTCGATGGGAGCGGCGCCGAGGCTTTGCAGTTGCGCCTCGATCGCATCGATATCCTGCACCACCCCCGGACCGTCATGGAAGAAGGCATAGCTGTAGAGGAGGATCGGCGTGTCCGGCGCGGCATGCCGGGCAATCCGGTACGTCTCGGCCTGGAAGGCGACGATCGAGCTCGGCGAAGGCTGCGCCACACACTCGCCGGGACAGCATTGGAACCAGGCCTCGTTCTGTAGCTCGTAGATCACGTGGGTGTCGCGGCTGAACTCGCGCGCGTAACGATTCCAGAAGTCGAAGGCGAATTGCTCCCATGGCACCTCCGGTGAGTTGGGGTTGCAGGCATTTTCGGGGTGGCCGCCGATAGTGATCACGACGTAGAGATCGCTGGCAGCGGCGCGCTGAACGATGTCGTGGAGACCGCGGAAGTTGTCGCCCACCCGATGGGTGAAAACAATCGATTCGGCGTAGACGTGCAGGGCGTTGATGCCGCGGCTGGGCAACCCTTCGATCCACCCGGGAGGCGGCGGCGAGCCGCCGAAAACGTCGAGCGCGTACTGCGAGCCGCGCAGGGGTGTGCCGTGGTCGCTGAGCAACGTGCCGTCGCTGATCGTCGGTCGGCCGCGAACGGCAGAGGCCGTACTGGCCAGGGTCAGGCTCAGGCAACAGGCCAGGGCAAGCGCCCAGAGCCGGCGGCTTGGCGCCGATGTCAGGCACCGTGGAACCCTTCGATTCGAGCTGAGAATATCGTGCATGGAGTCTCCTTTAGGTTGTGAGGACAGGGGGTGAGGAAGAGCGCGCCGAGGTCTCGGCACGCCCGCGAGCGGTCCCTCGGCACACGAGGGCCGAGAGACCAGGAAGGCACCGGGCTAGTTGAGACGTCAGGCCTTTGCTGCCGGCTGCAAGGGCTCAGTAGTAGAGATCCCAGAGGCCGCCGCTTGGACGACCTCCACCTCCGCCGGTCAATACTGCGAAGCACGACGTGGGGCTCAGCATGCAGCGGAACAGATCCAGACTGGCGACGCTGTCCTGGGCAGCGAGCTGGTGGGCGATCACTTCTTGTTGTATCTCGAATGGCACACCGTTGACCTCGACGCAGGTCTGGGCACCACAGAACAGCGACTGCTCCGGGCCGATCTTGCCGTCCGACACATTGTTCACGCCCAAGCTGCGCCACCAGCTGCGGTCACCCGCCACTGTGGGGCCGACCCTGCCAATTGCGTCGAGCTCTTCCTGCAACCAGCTGAGGTCGAACGGCAACCCAACAGCCTCGACATAACCGTCATAAAAGGCCGCTGCAACTTCCCGGGTGATGGGAAACGGTCGGTTTCCTAAGCTCCGCGTAACCTTGCGATCGACCTCGGGTATCAACCGAAGCGGATTGACCAAGACGTCGAGAGCAACGGCTGCAGGCACTGCAGCGGTGGCAGCAACGCTGAAAAAGGCGGTCTTCTCCAACCAGGCCACAGGAGAGCTCGTAAAGGTCCAGACGAAGACGCCGAGAAAACCAGGCGGAGCTTTCTTCCACGGTTTCTCCGCCGCCCGACCGTCCGGATCGACGTAGGTCAGCGGATTCGACAGCGCGTAGGTGTAGCGATTCCAGCTCAGCGGCGCGGTGAAATCGCCCGGTGCCGGGTCGGTGCTCAGGAACCGTCCCAGGGCCGGGAAGTAGTGCCGCGCGTGCATCGAGTCAGTGCCGACCGAGAAGTCCCGCTCGTGGCCGGCGAAGAGCATCGGCTCCTCGTTCGATGCGCCGACGCCGCCCGTCCACTCTTCGCCGTACGGCAACAAGTGATGCTCGAAGTGTCGGCTGCCGTCGGCGCGGGTGGTCAACCGCAGACTACCCAGGTGGTCGAGGTGGTGGTGGTAGGCCACCTCGACCCCGGCCGAAGTCGTCTCGACTCGCCCCAGCACCCGGTCTTCGGCGTAGATGTAGTCGCGGTCATGACGCCACTCGCCGTTGACCAAGGCCCAGCGAGACAACAGACGGTGGCTGAGATCGCGCAGATGAAACTGCACCGTCACAAACCCTGGCCCGACGTTGGGGATCGCCGCCACCCGCTCACCCGATGCGTCGTAGAGGTAGGTCATCCAGGCCTGACGGGTCAACCGGTTGGCCGTGTCGTAGGTGAACGTGGCCCCTTGCCAAGCGGTCAGGTTGCCGGCCGCGTCATAGCTGCCATCGACCAGGCGGTTGGTCGCAGGATCGACCGCGTAGACACGGCTTTCCACGTCGCCATGGTCGTCCGTCGTCGTGCCGGCCAAGTTGCCGAAAGTGTCGTAGCTGTAGGCTCGGGTCCAGTGGCCGTCCAGTGCGGTGGCCTGGCGCAGGCGACTGGCCTCGTCGTAGACAAAGGCTTCCCCGCCCATCGCCTTCAAGTTGCCGGCGTCGTCGAAAGCCAGGTCGCCGCTGTCGAAGTTCGCCAGGAGGGGTTTGGCTTCCGAGGTGGAAATCCGCAGCGGTCGCCCAGTGAAGTCGGGATCCTGCGCCTGGTGGTCGATCACTCCGTTGGCGTGGGCGGTACGCTGCCACAGACCACTCGAGTGGTAGTCGATCGCGGTCGCCCAGCCCGCCACCGCAGTGAGGAGACCCTGATCGTAGGTGCGGTCGATCTGCCGCCCGTTGCCGACGGCGCTACAGACACCGACCGTACAGCCCGGATAAGTCAGCTGCGTGATCCGCCCCAGGTCGTCGTAGACCGCTGACTGCTCGAAAGCGATCGCCCCTTGATCCCAATCGAGGAAGCTCGTCGTGCGGCTCGACGGCGCACCACCGAGCCCTTCGTAGCGGTAGGCCTGCTCGACCCTAACCGCCTCCTCGCCAGCCGAGTTCCACGGCAGGTCGACGTAGTTGATGCGCGCCGCCGAAGCGAGCCGCCCCAGGCCGAACCCGGGCGCGGTATCGTACTCGAGCTCTTTGACCAGCCGCTGCCCCTGGCTGCGGTCGCGGACGGTCAACAGACGCCCCAGCAGATCGTAGGTCATGGCTAGGTCGTGCGGCCCATCCTGCTGACGGCCAGCCAGGCCGCGGGCGTCGTGGTCGTGGTAGGTCACGCCCCCAACGCCCTTCTCGGGATGGGTCTCGGCGAGCAGGAACCCCCGATTGTCGTATTCGAACGTGCGGACTTGCCCGGACACGCCGCCGCTGGTCATGCGGGTCAGGCGACCGGCGACGTCGTAGTCGTAGGTCGTCGTCACCGTCTCACCGGCGGGTCCCGAGGGCTCTTCCACCGACCGCAAGCGGTTGTAGCGGTCGTATTCGAGCATCCGTGAGACCGGGGCTTCACCACCGCTCAGGGCAACCGCGGCCTGGCGGGTCACGCGGCGATCCCCCTGATAGCTCAGGCCGACCTCATGCCCGGGGCCGCTCGGTAGCTGGATGGTCTTCGGTCGACCGAAGGGACTGAAGACCAGAACCTCGGTAGCCTTGTCCGTGGCGCCCCATTCCGAGACCGCCGTCGTCCAGCCACGGGCATTGCGCCGGATCTGTCGTTCGGCCCAAGCGCCACCGGGCATCGAGCGCCGCTCCACCCGGCGATAGCCGAAGCCATCGAGCTCCACGACCTGCTGCACCAGGGCACCATTCCCGCGGGCGCCGCGGATCGTCGTCGTGCTCGACGCCGGTGCGTTGGCGGAGACGGCGGTGTAGTCGATCGTCCGTCGCCCACCGGATAGCGGCGTGACCGCGACCAGGCGCCCGAGCAGGTCGTAGTCGAAGGTCTCCTCGAACCCCGCTGGGCTACGTTGCTTGACGACGCGGCCGGTCGAAGGATCGAGATCGACATCGTAGAGCAGAAACGGGCCGTCTTCTCCGGCCGGTGTCCGGGCCCGAGTCGACTCGAGCACGCCGAACTGGTAGGTGTGAGACTCCCAGAAGGCCGGCTGCGCTGGCAGCGAGCCGCAGGGCTCGCCTCCCGTAGCCAAGATCTGCCGATCACCGCCATAGGTCTTGACGTCGGTCACCTCGCCGAGCTCGTTGCGCTCGAAGACCTGCAGCACATCGTTGGCCGCTCGCTCTGTGCCGCTGGTGAGGGTTCGTGTGCAGGTGAGGAAGCCGGAGGCCTGCTCGAAGTCGTGTTCGACCCGCGCCGTGCTCTCGCCGAAGGCGTCGTCCTCGCTGACCTCAGTGTAGCCAAACGTCTGCAGCACCCAGGGCTCGTCTGTGCCGGGCGGCTCGTAACCCGCCGTGCCATAGGTACCGGCAACCCGGTCGTAGGCGACGAACCCCTCCCGTCGCTCGCTGTTTTTCGAATCGGATCGAAAGCTCCCGGTGGTCACCGTGCGCCGAAAGTGGCCGAGACCATCGAAGTCACTCCACTCGGTGTCGGCATACCGCCCCGCGTCGTCATGGAAGACGACGCGGCTGGCCTGCACCTGGCGATTGAGGTTCGTC
>JBCCGX010000556.1:0-6661 GCA_039029035.1 Acidobacteriota bacterium
CATCTCACTGCGGGTGACCGGCGCCGGCGCCTGGGCGAGGCCCGCGCTAGCCGCCATTGCGCTCATCGACAAGGCGAGGATCGCCCGCAAGAGCCCAGCTCGTACGCTCATGCTTACCTCCGTTCTGCTCGGGTTCACCCGTCTCTTTAGGCTTCGAGGGAGAATCGTTACAGAGGCGACCGGAGTGAGCGGAAGATTTCCCTTTACTTCAACTGAGCGAACCCGGTGGCGTAGTCCATGTACTCCACGTGCTCCACCACTTTGCCTTCGACCAGGCGCAGATGGACCACCATCGGAATCCCGAAGCGCACCGTCTCGCTCTCGACGCCCCAGGGCTCGCCACGGGTGGTGACCTGGTACGTGCCCACCAGGAAGACATTCGGCCCGGCGACGAAGCTCTCCTTCACTTCGAGGTGGAGCTTCAGCGTTTCGCTTTGAGCGCGGGCGCTCCGAAACAGCTGCAACATTTGCTCGCCGCCTTCGGCGCGCTCGATGGAACCCGAAATACCCTCGGCGGTGAAGTTCAAGTAGCTGGACTCAGCACTCAACCAGCGCTCGAGGCTCTGCCAATCGTCGCGATGCAGAGCCGCCAAGTAATCGGTCGCGTGGCCAAGGATCGCCTCGTCGACCGACGACACCGGAAAGCTGGCCTCGGTACCGTGCTGGCGATTGTGGTCCTCGACCTGGGCGACGATCTGCCGTTCCATGGCACCGTAGTCCACATGATCGGTGTGGTGGGTCACCTTGCCGTCCACAATGCGAAGGTGGCTGATGAGGGAAAATCGCGTGTCGAGATACTCGAGCGGTAGGCCCCAAGCCGCGGCACGCACGCGCACTTCACCATGCCCCCGCAGCACCAGATTGGGCCCCGCAACGAACCTTTCGTCGAAGTCGAAGCCGATCGAAACGGTGCCCGAGTCACGCGACGAATCACGCCAAAAGCCGACGATCGCGGCAGGTCCGCGTAGATCGATCTTTGGCGTACCGAAGAGCTCCGCGCTGTAGTCCTGATAATGCGCCTCTTCGGCCAACATCGCCTCCATCGTCGTCCAATCCTGGGCCTGGATAGCGGCCAGGTAGCGCGCTGCGACCTGGGCGATCGGCTTTGTGTCTTTCGAGGGCTGCTCTTGAGACTCGGCCGCAGCCGAGAAGGCCAAACAGGTCGTCAACAGGAGCCCCTGCCAAAGTCGAGTCCAATCGAACGAACGCGGTCGGTAGATCATGGGACTGCCTTTCTCGAGGTTCTCGAACGAGGCCTACCTGCCCATTCTACGAGGCGAGGTCTCGGCTGTTGCGCCGGACGGCTGATTCGCTGGCTGGCTGGTTGCCGCACAGAGAATCTGAACTCGAATCTCTGCCGGAGGTCGGTCCCAGGCTGCTAGCATCCAGGGGTGCGCGAGCCACTAGCCGAATCGGATGCTGCTGAAGCCGCCGCGGTATCGCCAGCTGCTGCTCCACCGAGCGCCCAGGGTCATCCAGCCACCTCCGCGATCGATCTACGGTTGCACGCCTACCTCGAGCGCTGGTGGCAGGAGATCGTCCGGCTCGACGGTAAATTCTGGGCCACCTTCCGCACCCTCGTCCGGTCACCGGGCGCCCTCTCGGCGGCCTACTTCGAACCGCTCGAGAGGGAGGGCCACCGCCCCCTCGTACATCCGGTCCGTCTCTACCTGACGGTCAACATAGTCTTCTTCTTTTTGGCGCCCTGGCTCAACTCCAACCACATCAGCGTCTGGAGAATGGACCATCGTGCGGTCGCCGAGCTGCATCCTCCGTTGGGCGAGATGCTGCAACGCACCATCGACGGCTCGGGTATCGAAGAGAGTCTCTACCGTCAGATCTTCGACCAGCGCATGGTCGCCAACCAGGGAGCCCTGGTATTCCTCCTCATCCCGGTCCTCGCCGTCGCCGCTTTCGCGGTCTGTCGGCGCCGCCGACGTTACCTGGTCGAGCACTTGGTCCTGGCGACCCATCTCATTTCGTTCTTCGTAATTTCGGTGCTCACGCTCGGCATCGTAGGACGACTGATCTTTGCCCTCTCGCCCAGCGATCCGATCGCGCCCGTTACGATGAGAGCGATGAGCCTGGCGACCTTTGCCTGGTTGATCTGGCTGCCGTGGACGGGCTACCGCAGCATCAAGACGTTCTATGCCTTGACCCGCCGACGCTATGCCGCAGCGCTTACGCTCTGGCTCGCGGTCGCCTTCGTGGTCGGACTGATTCTCTACCTCGACGCCCTCTTTCTGACCACCTATTACGGGCTACGGGATTTGAGCCTGCCGATCGGCGGCTGAGTCGGGCAACGCGTCGTGTAGCGAGCCGCGTTCGAGGGCCGATCGCCAAATCAAGAGGACGATTCGCCATCCTGAAGCAACAGGATCCCGCTACAATAGAGAGATGAGCGGACGCAAAATCCTCCTAGGCTTGGCGAGCGCCCTAATGGTGCTAGCGGCTTGGCCTGCATTGTCAGCTGGGCCGAGCGACACGCCCGACCCGGCCAGCAAGGCACCGCCCTTGCCTCGGCCTTCGATGATCCCCACCTGAAGCGGCTGACCCGGTGAAGGGGCGCCGCTCCGGGGGAGCGGCATCGACCATCGGTGGAGCGCCTCGCTGCGCTGGGTAGACGTCGACCTCGATCGCCCACGCTGGCGCTCGACCTTGAACTACCGGGTGCACCCCCGGCTGCAGCTCGGCGTGGAGCTCAATCCGGCAGCCGATGAAGTGGGTCCCCTCTTGACCGCCTTTCTGCTCACCGAGAGCGCCCGCAAGCCGGCTCTCTTCATCGGTACCAGCTCCGACCGCATCGGCTCACCAGCCGGCGAGCAGTCTTACTTCTTGACCGCCGCCAAGCGGCATCCGACGTGGCCGGTGTCGGCTTATGTCAGCCTTAATTACTCCGAATGGGACGACGAATTCAATCTCCCCTTCGGGATCGACGTCGAGCTTGGCCGCAGCTTCTCAGCTCGACCGATGTACGATGGGCACCGGACCCACCTGACCCTCAACTACCAGGGTCGACGCTACACGACCTCATTGCTCTGGGTGTGGCTCGAGCGCGTTGGCGTCGCCTTCTCGACAAGCTTTTGAAATCATGCAAATCACCAATCGACCGATGTTCCGCACGCTCTTCGTTGGCCTTCTCCTCGTCTGTTCAACAACCTCTGTCGCCGCACCGGCCACCGAAGCGCTCTGCCCGGTCTGCCGGGTGCACGATGGGGAGACCGAGCTCGAGCGGGTGATGGCCACAGCCGAGCACGAGGGCGCCTCCTATGGTTTCTGCTCCACCGGTTGCCGTGACAAGTTCGTTGAAGCGCCAGCCGCCTATGTACCGCCGGTTTTCCCGCGCCCAGCCCCGGCGTTTACCGTTCGCGATCTCGAGGGGGCCGACGTCGACTCGCAGACGTTGCGCGGCCGAACCGTGCTGCTCGATTTCTGGGCCACCTGGTGCCCGCCATGCATCAAGGATCTCCCAAAGCTGAGCCAGCTACACGAACGCTATACGGAGGACGGACTGACCGTCGTTAGCGTGTCGATCGACGAGGGCGACGACGCAGCCAAGAAGGTCGCCCGCATGGTCAAGAAGCGCAAGGCGACTCACCCGGTCTACCTCGACTCCACGGAAGCCCCCGCTTGGGCGACTTACCTGGTACGAGCCGTTCCGACCCAGTTCCTGATCAACGCCGAGGGCCATGTGGTCGCCCAATGGTCGGGCCAGATCGACTTGAAAGTGGTCGAGGCCGAGATCGTCAAGCACCTGGAAGAGGGTGCCAAGAGCCCCTGATCTCTCGTCGCTCGCCCGACAACTGAACCTCTCAGGCTGTTGAGTTTGCGAGGCCTCCGGCTGACGGAGGACCTCAGGGTCTTGGTCTGTCCACAACAGTAAGAGCGCCGCCAGCAAGATCGAGAGACTGCCAAGGCAGGGGCGGCTCGCTGGGCGTGAGAACAGCGGCTGAAGAAATTCGAAGTTTCTTGATGCACGGTCCGGGATTCCTGCGCATAAGCGTGTTGAGAACGTCAAAAACGGCCCCGAACGAGCCCGCTCTCAACACAACACAGGCTCGATAAGACACCACCGGAGAACATCATGAAACTTCACAAGACAGTCGCCTCAGCAGCCCTTTCCGCCCTCCTCATCGGCTCCGCCGGTTCCGCTTTCGGCGCCCCGCAGCTCGCCGACGTCCAGGTCGGTGGCGCTGGCGTCGCTTTCACCCTCCAGGGCGCCGGCACCGGCTCCTACACCGTCGTCCTCGGCGGCCCCGACGGCTTCCGCGCCGAGCAAGACTTCAAGGGCCAGGCGCCTTTCTTCAGCCTCACCGACAAGCAGGGCAACGCCCTGCCCGCCGGCCTCTACACCTGGACCCTGACCGAGAACCGCGTTGCCGACAGCGAGCGCGACGCCAGCACCACCTTCCAGGCCCGCACCCAGAGCGGATCCTTCACCATCCTCGACAACGGCAGCCTCGCCAGCCCCGACCTGGTCGAGGGCGGCTTCAACAAGGCCGTCACCGTCACCCAGGATCAGATCATCCAGGGCTCACAGTGCGTCGGCCTCGACTGCACCAGCTCCGAGAGCTTCGGCTTCGACACCCTGCGCCTGAAAGAGAACAACCTGCGCATCCACTTCGACGACACCTCCGGTAGCGCCTCCTTCCCCAGCAACGACTGGCGTATCACCATCAACGACTCCTCCAACGGCGGCGCCGAGTTCTTCGCCGTCGACGACGCCACCGGCGGCAAGACCCCCTTCAAGATCGAGGCCGGCTCGCCCAACAACTCTCTCTACGTCGCCAGCGAAGGCCGCATCGGCGTGCGCAACAACAACCCCGTCGTCGACGTCCACGTCACCCAGGGCAACAGCCCCACCCTGCGACTCGACCAGGACGGCTCCTCCGGCTTCACCCCCCAGACCTGGGACCTGTCCGGCAACGAAGCCAACTTCTTCATCCGCGACGTCACCAACGGCTCCAAGCTCCCCTTCCGCATCAAGCCCGGCGCCCCGGACGACACCCTCTACCTCGACGCCAACGGTGAGGTCGGCATCGGCACCGACAACCCCGACGGCCTGCTCCATGTCAAGGCCGCCAGCGGCAGCGGCGGCAACGTCCGCATCTCCGGCGACAACGTCGGCTTTGTCTTCGAGGACGACACCTCCAGCATCCAGCACTTCATCAACGCCGACCGCTACCGCATCCGTGCCCTCGACTCCACCGGCTCCGAGGCCGCCGCGGGCATCTCGGTCAGCGCCACCTCCGGGGTCGTCGGTGTCAACTGCAACGACGGTGTCGCCCCGTCCGCTGCCTCCACCGCCAACTTCGTCGTCGGTGACGGCGACGGATGTGACGGCGTCTACACCGCCATCACCGCCGGCAGCCAGCCCGTCATCTCCTCCTCGCGCTCGCTGAAGGAGAACCTGAGCCCGGTCGCCAGCAGCGACATCCTCGAGAAGATCGCCGCCATCGACGTCTACACCTACGACTTCATCGAAGGCCCGCAGGATCGTCTCGGCCTCATGGCGGAGGACTTCCACCAGATCTTCGGCCGCGGCTCGGAGAAGATGATCCCCACCCAGGACGTGCAGATGGCCATGTGGCTCGCCATCCAGGAGCTCACCGGACAGATCACCGAGCTCAAGGCCGAGCTCGCTGCCGCCAACAAGTAAGCGCCCCCAACCAACGGGGCGGATCTCGAGATCGCCCCCGCCGAAACCCCGCGGGCGGGCCGAAAGGCCCGCCCGTTTGCGTTTTGGAACAAGACCTCTATAACTCTTATTTTCAGCTATTTAAGACCACCTGAGCTGCCCTCTGGCAGGCCCACCAAGGGTCTTGAGTCGCAGCAACAGAAAAAATTTCAAATCGTTTGATGCACGTCCCGGGATTCCTGCGCATTAACGGGTAAGAACGTCAAAAACGACCCAACGAGCCCAACGCTCTCGACAACGAAATCGGGTTCGAGGAGACACCACCGGAGGCATCATGAAACTGCACAAGACTCTCACCTCAGCTGCCCTTTCCGCCCTGCTCATCGGCTCCGCCGGTGCCGCTTTCGCCGCCCCGATCGCCCAGGTCAACCTAAGCTCCGCAGGCCTCGACTTCGCTATCCAGGGCGCCGCCTCCGGCGCCTACACCGTCGTCCTCGGTGGGCCCGACGGCTTCCACGCACAGCACAACTTCAAGGGACAGGCCCCCTACGTCGACCTCACCGATGGCAAGGGCAACGCCCTGGCCCCCGGCCTCTACACCTGGACTCTGACCGAGAACCGCGCCGCCGACGGCGAGCGCGACGCCAGCACCACCTTCCAGGCCCGCACCCAGAGCGGATCCTTCACCATCCTCGACAACGGCAGCCTCGCCAGCCCTGACCTGGTCGAGGGCGGCTTCAACAAGGCGGTCACCGTCACCACCGACCAAATCATCCAGGGCTCACAGTGTGTCGGCTTCGACTGCACCAGCACTGAGAGCTTCGGCTTCGATACCCTGCGCTTGAAAGAGAACAACCTGCGTATCCACTTCGACGACACCTCCGGTAGCGCCACCTTCCCCAGCAACGACTGGCGTATCACCATCAACGACTCCTCCAACGGCGGCGCCGAGTTCTTCGCCGTCGACGACGCCACCGGCGGCAAGACCCCCTTCAAGATCGAGGCCGGCTCGCCCAACAACTC
>JBCCGX010000557.1:0-6658 GCA_039029035.1 Acidobacteriota bacterium
CGCGCTCTACGGGATGCCGGCTGGACGCTCGGCTCCCATACCCGCAGCCACCGAACCCTGAGCTGCCTCGACGAGCAAGATCTCCACAGGGAAGTCCATGGCTCTCTGGCCGACATGCAGCGTGACTTCGGGGTAGCCGAGGTGCCCTTCGCCTACCCCTTCGGCCATCGTGAGCACATCGGCACGCGGGCGCCCGAGGTGGTTGCCCGAGCCGGCTACACCTGCGCCGTGACCGCATCGCCGCACTTCCCCGACGAGCCGCTCGACCGGTTCCTGCTCCCCCGCATGGACTACCCAGCGCTGCGCCAGCGGTTCAGCTGAGGTCGGCGGCTCGCTGGCGTCTGCGGCCCCCTGGACGTCGTCAATTCACTGGGACTCAGCTCCCAGCGACTCAGCTCGCAGCGGGTCGAGCCGCCTCTTCGTCACCCCAGCTGAGCAGAATCCCGCCGCCGAAGTCCCGCGCGTCCATGGCGGGCAAACCGGACAACACCGAGCGCACCGCACGGGCCGCGCCACGCCGCGAGTCGGTGCGCACGAAGGCCGTGAAGCAATCGAACAGCCCTTCCCTCAGGAACGACTGCACCAGGGTCGGGCCTCCTTCGACGAGCATCGACCGCACCCGGTGACGGTAGAGCGACGCTAAAGGCTCCTCCAGCCGGCGGTCGGTGCAAGGGATGAAAACCGCCGCCTGATCTTCGGGGGACTGGGAGCCGATCACAAAGGTCCGGCGAACGTCCGGTGCGATCCGGCACCGATGCGAGCCACCAAAAATCACCCGATCCGGCTGCCGAGCCGGCTCACGCCCCAGGCGACTGCGACGAGCAGTCAGACGCGGCTGGTCGCTCTGCCAGGTCTGTGCTCCCACCGCCACCGCCACATAGCGCTCGCGCAATCGGTGGACTCGTCGCCAGTCTCTGTCGGTGGAGATCGGCAGGCTCTCACCGCTGGGAGTACCCATAAGCCCCTCTCGACTCACGGCGAAGTTGACGTGGATGAAGGGACGGGGTGTAGAGCTCATTGGCTGAACTTCGGGTTGACGGTCACCATATTGAGCACCCATCGCATCGCACCATGGGATTGCGTTGCCAGCAGACAACGCCACATTCGTCATTCTATCTCATGAAACCACCTAACCCTCGGCGAGGCCAGGCCTCTGTTGCGGACGGCACTCCTCCGGGGCTAAACGGCATATCCAATGCAAAACAAAGCGTTGTGCAAAGCCGAGCCGCCCAGGCGAGTTTGAGCTGCGACGCAGCCCACGGGGCCAATCGGCAATTCCTTCCTATGGCTCGACTAGATCCCGCGGTCGTGCAGCTCTGCTTCGAGATCCGTGCCCCGGAGATCGCTCGCCAGCTGCTCGAAGTTCGCCACCAGTTGCCGTAGGTCTTTCGGATTCTGCTTGCGGGTCGCTTCCTTCAAGCTCTCCGCCTGCGGCGAGACGCCGAGGAAGTCGGTCGCTCGTAGGCGCTCCACGTCGCTGGCCAGCTTCTCGTAGGTGACCGTCAGAGCGCTCTGCCCCGAGCTTGCGAGGGCCTCGTCGATTGCAGCATAGAGTCGTCGATTGAGCGCGATGTGCTGGCGCAGGGCCTTCTCGCCGACTTCGATCTGCCGGCCCTGCTGGCTAATCTTGCGACCCGGGTAGCTCTCCCATTCGCCTGTCTTGCGAGCAATCGTCTCGGAGACGAAAGTCTTGATGCGATTGTTGCGCCGAACGACGATCTTGCGGATCTCTCGGTCTTCCAGCACGCTATTCAAAACCCTCGCGTCTTGGCCCCGGCTCCATTTGAAGCCGACCGCCGGATGACCGAAGGTCTCTTGCCAGAGGCCGCCCAGCACGCGCCAGGGATCCTTGTCGCGCTGCTCTTTGGTGCCCAGGTCCAGCTCATCTTGCCGGTAAGACAACGAGTAGTGCAGCCCCTCGGGATTGAAGATCTCGTGATGGCACAGAATGTCGGGATGGGAATCCAGCAAAGTGCAGAGCCAGTTGCTCCCCGTCCGGGGAGCGGCTAGGACCACGAACCGTACGAGGTCTCGCCGACTCATGGTTGAGCGATCTCGGTCGATTCAACAAAGCACGCCATCGCGCTCTCAAGCGTAGCAGCTCGCGGCCCCTTGGAGCTCGAGAGAGGGCTCGGCCGCCCGAGGCCGGTCGCCCTGGGCAGGGGGACTGGCGTGATAGAGTGGAGCCCTTCGAGCAAGCTCGATCGATGGCATTAGGTTAGCGTCGAGCGTGGCAGCAGGTCCCGGTCGAAAGTCGTCGATGCAGCTCATCAAGTTTCTGTTGAGTCATTCCCGAGGCCTCGTCACCCTGGGGGCGCTGGCGGGACTGATCAGCGGCGCCAGTAATGCCGGCCTCCTGGCTCTGATCCAGGCCTTGATCGTGGGGAGCGAACAGCCACGATCGCTGCTGCTATGGCTTTTCGTCGGCCTCTGTATCCTGGTGCCGGCGACCCGGGTCTGCTCCGAGCTGTTGTTGATTCGCCTCGGCCAGGAAACGGTTTTCAAACTGCGCGTGGAATTGAGCCGGCGAGTGCTCGACGTGCCCCTGCGCCGCCTAGAGGAGCTCGGAGCGCCACGCATTCTCTCGACCCTGACCGAAGACGTACCGACCATCACCGGTGCCGTCAGTGTGATCCCGCTCTTGTGTATCAACTCGGCGATCGTCGTCTGTTGCCTGATCTATCTGGGGTGGCTCTCCCTCCCCCTACTCGGTGGGCTGCTCCTGCTAATCCTCATCGGTGTGCTGGGCTACCAGCTACCGGTCGCCAGGGCCATGCGCTATATGCACCAGGCGCGGCGACTCAACGACGAGCTCTACACCGGATTCCGCTCTTTGACCGAGGGAGCCAAGGAGCTCAAGCTACACCGTGGGCGCCGTGAGACCTTTCTGTCGCGTGAGCTCGAGGCGACCTCGCGCGATTTCCGTGACAAGAACGTTTCGGGCCTCAGGATTTATGCCATCGCCTCCAGCTGGGGCCAAGTGCTGGTCTTCGTGGTGATCGGCCTGCTGCTCTTTGCCGTGCCCACATGGAGCACGTTGGATCTGAACTTGCTACTCGGCTACACCCTGGTTCTGCTGTACCTGATGACGCCCCTGCAAGTCTTGATGAATACCTTGCCCATTATCGGGCGCGCCGGCGTCGCCGTGGCGAGAATCGATCGCCTCGGTCTGGAGCTGGCGCAGGGCAACTCCAGCGAGCGCGTCGACGACAGAGACGTGGGCTGGGGCACGCTGGAGCTGCGCCAGGTGACCTTCACCTATCGCCGTGCCGACGACTCCGAAGATTTCGTCTTGGGGCCTATCGACCTGACGATCCGGCCGGGAGAGATCCTCTTCATTGCCGGCGGCAACGGTAGCGGTAAAACCACCCTGATCAAGCTCCTCACCGGGCTCTACGAGCCGGCGGGGGGAGAAATCCGACTGGATGGCCAGCCGATCACCGGCAGCCATCGTGAGGCGTTCCGGCAGCTCTTCTCCGTCGTCTTCTTCGACTTTCATCTCTTCCCTGTCTCGTTCGGCGAAGAGACCGCCGAGCTCGATGCTCGGGCGCGGAAACTCTTGCACTTGCTGCACCTGGAGAGCAAGGTTCAGATCGAAAACGGTCACTTCTCCACCACCGAGCTATCCCAGGGGCAGCGCAAGCGCCTGGCGCTCCTCACTGCGGTACTGGAAGACCGTCCGATCTATGTCTTCGACGAATGGGCCGCCGACCAAGATCCGACTTTCAAAGCAATTTTCTATCACCAGATCTTGCAGCAGCTACAGGCGGCGGGCAAAGCCATTGTCGTGATCAGTCACGACGATCGCTACTTCGACGTCGGCGACCGTTTCGTCAAGCTCGAGGACGGCAAGATCGTGACGCAGCCCACGGGGCCGACCGTCACTTCTCCGATGCGTTCCAGCTAGCGCTTCTCAGCTCTGGAGCCGGACATGGACATAGTCCGGGAACGGCTGAATGTTGCTGAAGTCGTTCTCGAAAACGACCAGGTCGTCGTGCCGCTCGAGCTCCTTGAAGCCGGCGAAACGGTAGGTGACCAACATCATCCGGTTGCGGCCGTTGGAGCGAAACTCGGCCAGTAAGCGCACCCCGGCGTCGCGAGCGAGCGCCAGGATGTGGTTGAGCATGATCGTGCCCACCCCGCGCGACATCACCCGGCACGACATCAACAGCAGCTTCAGCCGCCAGACCTCGCGCTCCTTTTCGACCAGCGCCAGACCGATCTTGCCGTAGGGGCCGTAGCGATCCACCAGGTCGGCCACTAGCAGGAGATGGTCGTCCGAGGTTTGCAGCTCGGCGAGCTCGTCGTAGGAGTAGGTGTAGCCCGTGGTGTTGAGTTGGTGGGTGCGCACCGTGAGCTCCTCGGCGCGCTGCAGGTCGGCCTTGCGAGCCGGCCCGAGGGTGAAGCGCATCTCGAGACCAGCGAGGAACTCTTCCTGCGGCCCGGTGACCTCGTCCTCGATCTGCTTGCGCTTGACATCGGCCTGGTACATCTGCCGCCGAATCGCCGACTCGTCGGTGATGAAGCGCGGGATGAAGTCGGCCCGTTCGCTCAGGCCGTCGAGCTCGTCCGCATCGAGAGTTCGCACCTCGGGATGCACATGCACCACTTCTTCGCGCTCAAAGGGCTGATCATCGATGAAGGCCACCGTATCGATGCCGATGTTGATCGACTCTGCGATCTGAGCGACGCTCTGCGACTTGGCCGACCAGCCGATCTGCGGGTAGAGGAAGTAATCCGCCACCCCCAACTCCTCGAGCTTGGTCATCGCCGTGTCGGCGTCGTTCTTACTAGCGATGGAGTGCAGGATGCCGCGGCGATCCAGGGCATCGAGCGTCTCCTTGACGCCAGGCCGGAGGCGCACGTCATCCCCCTCGAGCAACGTGCCCGACCAGAGGGTGTTATCCAGATCCCAAACCAGGACTTTGACCGTCTTGACGCTGTCAGAGGGTGGCGGCTCGGCCGTCGAATCGCGATGCTGTGGGCTGGCAGTCATGCTGGCTTCCTCGTGGGTTCGCGTCGTCCTTCAGCGCGGCCCTATGATACCTGCCCGCCAGCGATCCGGCAGGTCGGGAGCCCGAATCGGCGATCCGGGCTCCCGCGCCTCGCGTGAGGTTCGATCAGGCGACAGGCGTCGCCTCAGCAGGCTCCATCAATCACCTTCTGCGGGGCGCTGCCTCAGAATCTGACTCGGATGGAGTCGTGCAGACCATTCTTCAACAAGGGTCCCGGGGGCCAAGTGACGTCAAACAGTCGCCCCGGCCTTCTGCCACGCCAACCGGCTCACTAAACCGAAGTGATCTGACGGGTAAACCAGCGGCAAACCTGGCGCGACCGGATCGACGCCAAGTAGCTCGATCTCTCGAGCGACCCAGCCCGGATTCTGGCTTCTGAGCAGGATGCGATCGAACCGGACCTGCTTGCTCTTCCGCGTCACGAACGCGCGCATTCGATTGATGTCCGTGTCTTCGGTGTAGCCTGGCTCCTGGGGCCGAACCCGGCTCCAGACGTCCGTGTAAGCGGAATCCAGATGGTCATTCTCTGGCCACGAAGCACAGAAGTTGAAGTCCCCCATGATTACAGAGTGCCTCGAGCTTGCCAGGAGCTCGAAGAGATCGTGCAGCTGCGCAACGCGGACCGGAGCGGAGCTCCTCAAGCTCTCCAGGTGGACCGCAACAACGTGCAGGCTTTCTCCGTTCAACAGCAACTCCGCCACAACGACCCGGCGTCCCATTGGCCCTGGAAGTTGGTGGATCTCGAGTCGATGGATCGGTACTCGCGACAGGATGACAACACCGTAGTCTTCGAAGGTACTGCCGTCAGCATCTGAGATGCTGTATCCATCGCGTACCCAAGACTCTGCCGACAGGATCTCGAGGCTCTCCCTCGTCATCTCTTGAAGGCCTATGATGTCGGCCTCGCTGTCTCGCAGCAGCTCCAGAGTGGCTTCCAGCCGGCGCTCAAAGAAATACTCACCGAACCAAGTATTGAGAGTTGCTACGACCAACTCGCCCTTGTCAGCGCCTTGCCTGTTGGGCTCACTCGCCAACCAGGAATCGATATCTTGTTCGAAAACGAGCGGCTGGATTTCGAAAGTATCGGTCGGTTCGATCGCCCCTGAAGACGCTCCCCGAGGCAGGAGCTTGCCCAGAACCTTCTGAAGGTTACCTCGCATCAGAGATCAGGATCTGTGTTTCTCATTCAGTGCAAGCTCGAGTCACCGGGTCCGAGCGAGACGGCATCGATCAGTATGACCTACGGCAGGTCTGCCAGAAATGCCTGAGGATTCTCGAAGGCCGCACGAATCTCCTCGGCCCAGGCGGCCGAGCCAATCGAGATGCCGATCGTCGAGTCGCACCCGGCGCTGTATACCTCGTCTGGCGCCGAACATAGCAGTGCGAAGAAGATTGCATCGGCCAGTGGCTTATCCGAGTGCCAGGTAGTCATGACGACTCCGTCAAGGTGCTCGGGCAGATCGAGGTCGACATCCTCTTCATCCACGATGTCATGCACGCGCTCACAATCGGGGCCCCAGGTACACACATAGACGGCTCCGGAGTCGAGGAGCTTGCGCGCGAAGCAAGCAATCGCATCCGCAGGCACGTCTCGGGCATCCCATGCGAGAAGGCAGACATACCGTGGGCTAGGTAGGGAGAGC
>JBCCGX010000558.1:0-6657 GCA_039029035.1 Acidobacteriota bacterium
ATCCGTCGGTGGGTTCGCAGTTTGGGCAGTTCAGGGTGCAGTCGCCATCACTTGTACAAGCACAAGACCCTGTGTTGCCTCCCTGCGCGCCTTCGAGATCGCTGCGGGTCATTTGCTGGATGGTCTCTCGGTTCAGGCTCAGCTTGTTCTTTCTCTTCTTCATTTTCGTTCTCCTCTTGGTTGGCTTCTGCTTTCGGTCTGTCTAGATCAAAGGTTTTGTTTGGGCTGGGTTTGGAGAAATCATCCTTGGGTGGCCGCACCTTTCAAATAAAAGGGTCCGAGGGCTCGGTGATTTCAAGCTTCAATTTCTTCAACTGATCAATTGAGTTGGAATAGTGCAGAGCAAATGCTGTGCCAGCGCCGCTGTGTTTCTTTTGCACTAATTCTTGGCGGTTTCACTGGCCCTAGGGGGTGTTTGGCGGGTAGCCGGTTACCCAACTTGGGTAACCGACGACCGCGGAAGGCGGGGTGATCGGGTGCCAGGGCGTTGCTCGGATGCTGTACGGACCTGTCGAGACGGTCCGCCTGGAGGCGCTGGCGGAGGCAATCCAGAGCTTGCAGAAAGCGGTGTTGGCCACCGAGTGGGAGTTGCGATCGGATACGACACCACCAGCCCCAACGAGTGGTACAACAGCAGCGCAGCCCAAGACCGGATCAAGGCCTTCATCGACAAGGCGGTGCACGAGCTGGGCGACCACAACAATGTCATCTGGGAAATCCAGAACGAGCCCCAGATCCCTCAGCCGTCACCGGACGACACCAAGGGCTACGCCTGGTTCGACACGATGCGCAGCCAGATCCAGACGTCCGAGCTGGTCGTCGGCCACCAAGCCCACATGATCATGCCCTACGACAGCCCGGGCCACCGCGATGTCGGTGGCAACCGGACTCCGGGCAAGCCCGAGGGCAACGAAGACAGCGATTACCAGCAGGCGCACCAAGTCATGGTCGGTAACTACGATCAGTACCAGACTGTCACTGAGAACACGAGTCGGCGGCGATTTGATTCGCAGGGGGATGGGGGCGATGACTTGCGCTGTAGTGGGAGGAACTTGACGGAGACCGAGCGCCGCGGTTCTCGTTTCCTGTCGCCAGAGTGGTCAACCCAGTGACACCAGGACCAGCTGAACATCACCCTCAGGAAGGTCCCGTCACATGAGTAGAGGAGGACTCCACATGGGTAAGAGCCAGGTCAAGATCATCATTCGCCGATGCGTGTCGCGCTGGAGCAGCAAGAACGCGAACAGAGCAGCAAGCTCCAGGCGCTCAAGACGGTCACAGCCGCGAGCAAGCGTGACTTGACGCGCAAGATCAACCGACACCCCGATTTGAGCGCCTGCGCGTCGGTGATCGCCGACAGCCAGATCTCCGGTGGCATGACGGTCAGCGCGCTCGGCAACCGGGTCTGGAACAACAAGACGATCTGCCTGAAGGCGCTCCCGTGAGCTCTTCTGGGCGGGCGATCGCCCTCACGGTCGGACTGCTGCTCAGTGCGAGCGGAGCGGTCGCTCAGACACAGATCGAGATTGCGACGGACGACGAGACGGGCATCGAGGTGCTCTTCGACAACGCGGTCAAGATCTCTTCGGTCCGGTCCGCGAAGATCCATGGCTTCGCCTTTCGCGGCGATCAGCCGGCGCTTCGGCCGCTGCATCGCATCTCGAGGAGATCCCGGGCGAATCGGAGGACGCCGAGTCGGACTCGGAGCAAGGCATTGCCGAGGCCTTCTTGCTCTTCTTTGAAGACATCGACGGCTCGCCTGCCTTCACTGATCGAGACGCCGAAAACAAAGTCGTCATCGAGGGGGCGCTGAGCGCCGCCGGCCGGCCGCTCGGCAAGCAGAGCCTGACCTTCAAGCACGGCAAGCCTGCCCTGTTCTTCAGCGACCCCGTCCGACTGTGGCTCAACGAGGCCGAGGTCAAGGAGGCCGGTTCCCGCTACCTGCGGTTCGGCGGCCGTGCCTACGTGGAGGTGCGGTCCGTGGCCAGCCAACTCGCCAAGTCCTTCGTCGACAGCCTCGAGCTGTGCGACAGAAGGCCAGTCGACCCGGTCGCGGTCAATGTGTCCTTCAGCACCGACAAGATCAACTTCCAGCCGCTGCCCATCGAGGGGGCGACCGTCGACGAGGAGACGATCCGCCTCTTCCTCGGCAAGGGGCTCCCCAAGGGGCAGCCCCTTTACGTCCGAGTGCACCTGCCGAAAGACGACGGCTCCGAGCTGAGGGTGGCCAACGCCGTCCCGCACACTTTCGCAGGGCCCGCGGGCCGGGCGGACAGTCAGTACTACGTGGCTCTGTCCTACGTTTCAGCGGCCACTCCCGAAGACGAGATGGAGGACCGGGACGAGGAGGGGATCCTCGATCTCAAGCTGAACGCTGGCCCCTGGCCGCTGTTCGACTCGGGCCGGGGGGCCTGGGTGCGGCGTTGGCACCCCTTGCTCGACGCCAAGGTCGGTACCGATCGGCCGTCGGAGTCCGAATCGCCCAACCGGGTGACTCTGGGCGTGGACTTCCTCTTCGACCGCGTCTCGGGTGACTGGGGCGAGCACCGGCTGCGACTGGGCCTGCTGCACAACTCCGACCGCGACTTCGACACCCGGGAGGTTGCAGTGGACCTGCGCTGGCTGCCGGTGCCTGACCGCTTCATCCGCTCCAAGGAGCTTCGTCTGGCGGAGGTGCGAGAGGCCCAGGCCAAACTGCCGCCGACCGCGGCGAAGCGAAAACCGCTGGTGCGGGCGTGGTCGGTGCTGCCGATGCTCGGTGTCGAGTACGGCGAGGTGCTGGCAGCGCCGCCGGCCATGGCCGAGACAGAGGGCGACGACTTCCTGCGCTACAAAGTGGGTTTGGACCTGACGGTGCTGGTGGGACAGCTCACCTTCTCGCTGAGCGACACCCTCCGGCTCCTCGATGAGCCGGCCGGCGACCCCGCGGACGACCCTCACAACATCCTCGAGGCCGGGTTGATCTACCAGATCAACGCCCTCCAAGGCGTCAGCTTGAAGTATCAGAAGGTGCAACGACGCGCCCACCTTCTCCGACGTCGACACCTTCTCCGTCACCTATGAGCTCAAGTATTGATTCGCCTCTGCCGGTCCAGCGGCGTCTCTGCTGCGGCCTTGGCCTGCTGCTCGCGGCGGCAAGCGTCGTGCAGGCCTCGCCGTGTGAGCAGGCTGTCGCCCTCCGAGAAGTCCGCTTGCTGCTGCCGGCGCATGAAATCTGCGTCGAGCTGGCCAAAGGCGAGGAGGCTGAACCCTGCGCGGCGTGCGACGATCTCGTGACGTTGGCCCAGGAGATCGGAGCGTCGCGAGGCCATTTCGCCCGCGGGCAGAGGCTCGCGGCGGCAGGCTCGGTCGACGCAGCGCGGCAGGCGTTTGTCGTCGCCCTGAAGGTCGATGCCTCGCATGGCGAGGCCCGGGAGGCCCTGAAGGGGCTCTGCGCCGAAGTGAGTCTTGAGGAGGCGGACGAAGAGAGTTGTGAGGAGGCGAAGTGCGAGGATCTCGCGCAGAAGGACCTGAACGCCCTGCGCCAGCAGCTCGCGGATCTGATCGAGGTCGGTGCCCTCGAGACGGCGAAGGAGGAGCTCAGCGAGCTGGTCAAGCAGCATCCCAAGCTAGCCCCGGAGATCCTCCAAGATTCTGATCTGCGCTACTTCGCCGATGGCCGGCTGCCCCGGTGGCGGAATTTTCTGCATCGGATCGAGCCCTGGGCTCGATTGCTGTTGGAGGGGCTGGCGCTTCTCCTGATCCTCGTTGCGGCTCTGCGCGCCCTGCCGCTGTTGCGGTTGTTGCGCAGGTGGCACGTTAGCTGGCCGAGTCCTACGGTCCGGATCGAAGAGCTCCAGGCCAGCGGAGAGTTGGCAGAGATTGGCCCCGCCTTTGCCGCGCGACTCAGCCACGGGCTGAGCCAGCCCGTGGCCGTCGGATCCGCGCCCTACCAGATGGTGACCAGGAGTACTGACGGGGTCGATGACCTGCCTGATGCGGTCTCGACGGCGGTGCCCGGCACACTCTCATTGCTGACGGCGCTGCCGGCTCTGGTGAGGTGGCTGACACTACGCCGGGAGATCGTCATTGGTGGGACGCTCTATCAGGATGGCCAGCGGGGGGTGGCGGCCACAATCACCGTGAGCGAGGCCGACCGGATCCTGGAGACGAAGGAGTTCTGGGAACAGGACCTTGCCGTCGTCCCGCTGCGCCAGGGGGAAGACGACCAGAGCGTCACCCTCTACCTGGCGGAGCGGGTGGGCGTCTGGTTGCTCTTCGCGTTGCAACGCGTCAAGAGTGCCAACGATCTCGAAGTCATGGGAACTGGGAGAGCTATGCTCTCTTCCGGGCCGGCCTTCGGGCGGAGGGGGTATTGCATGACTGAGGCCCGGCAAGAGGCGATGCGGCTCTACGAGAAGGCGCTCGGCAAAGACCCGAGGAATCTCGGCGCGCAGGTGAACCTCGCTCGCCTCCTGGCCCACGAGAAGGGCAACACCGGCAAGTTGGAGCAAGCGATTCGAAGGCTCGAGCAGGTCGTGCAGGCGACGGTCGACCGACCGGAGGAGGCCGCCCGGTACGCCAGCCTCTATTCGCTCGCCGTGGCGCGCTATGATCTCGGTACCAACAAGCTCGAGAGTGCAGCGAGCGCAGGATGGGCCCTGCTGGAAGACGCGCTCGATGCAGCTGCCGAGCTGAAGCGCGAGGTAGTAGCCCGCGTTCCGCGGCGCGTGGGCAAGAGAGGCCCTCTCAGTCCAGTCTCGTGGTTCGGCCACCGCTCGCAGAAATATCACGAGACCCTCCTGCCGGGTGTCGAGGCGCTCTGGGTCGGCCTGAGCCTCTTGTGCAGTGAGAAACCTGCAGACCCTGACAGGAGGAAAGAGGAGACCGATGAGATCTCGCCCGGGATGGCGGGGGCAGAGCGTCTGCTTCGGACGTTCTTGAGGGAGAGTGGGTCCGAGCCTGCATTGCCGCTCCGCGCCCTCTACAACCGGGCCTGCACACTGTCGATCGCTGCCCGGATGGCGCGGGAGGAGAAGCTGCCATTGAGCGGCGCGTCGGGTTGGCGGACGGTATTTGAGAAGGTCGTGTCCACGATGCCGGCCCTCTTCAATGGGACTCGGGCCGAGGGCAAGTTTGGATTCGAGGAGCACGACCTGGTCGAGGCAGCCTACGGCTACTTGGCCATGGCGGTCCGCAAGGATCCGAGCCTGGCAAGGCGGCCCGAGGCCGAGCCCGACGGCTCCTTCATGAGTCAGGACCGGTCGCTCGAGTTCCTGCGCAAGGTCGGAAGGGAGGCCAAAGAGCAGGAGGGAAAGAACGAGTACGAGGCGATCGAGGCACCGCACCTGACGGCGCCGGTCGAGCCGTCGTCCGAAGAGCTGGTGCTGGCGCAGCTGGACGCCATCTCCAGCCAGCGTGCAGCGCGGCTCAGCGAGTTGGGGATCGATTCCTGGGCAGCCCTCTTCCTCCGCGTTGCGACGCCCAAGGCCCGCACCCGTCTGGCGAGGGAGCTCGGTGTCGGGGGCAGTCGGCTTCGGCAATGGGCGCACCTGCTCGATCTGCTGCGCATCGACAAGATTTCGATCGGTGATCTGAATCTGCTGGAAAAGGCCCACGTCCATTCACGAGAGCAGCTGAAGAAGGCGGCCCCGGAACCGCTTGCCGCGCTCCTCGTTGACCTCGCTGGTCCCGACCCAGAGGCGGTCCCGCCGGAGCAGAGCAACGTCGACCACTGGTGGAGGGTAGCTCATACCGAGGATTCTCTCGTGGTCGCTGACGCCTAGATGCTCTTGCCGTTGCTCCCGCAGTGGCTCGAAGGGCAAGCGCAAAGCCGACTTGACAAGCAGAGATGTTCCGCCAAAAGTAAGAATACTATGGTGATAGCGACCTCCTAGCCCCACCATCCTCGTCCCAAGAAGCGACCCCGCATCCGCCTCTCCAAGATGGTTCTCCAACGAACCCGCGACACCCGCTCACTGCGCTCTTCGATCGAGGTGCTCCCAGTCAGCGGTCCCAGTCAGCGGTGCCAGGCACCAATTACCGGTGCTGGTTCGCGTTCCTGCGCCAGCCGCGCCTGCTACTCACCACCCGTCTGGGTCTGGCGCTCGTCCTGGTCCTTCTTTTTGCCGTAAACCTGGCCGAGACCTGGATCGAGACCTGGTTACGGGAGTCGTCGGGTTTGGGCCTGGCAATGGGCTACGGCCTGGCCGAGACCTTCCACAGCTTGGAGGGTCGGCTGAGCTTCGAACAGCACGACATGACCAGCCCCTTGGCGGTTTACGGCTATTCGGTCGCCTATTTCTTCCTCACCCCGCTGCTCGGGCTGGCCATGGCCTTCGTCCTGGCTCTGCGGCGCGAGCTCACTCCGTTTCGCGTCTTCTGTTGCAGCATCGTCGCCGCCTACGCCATCAGCCTGCCGTTCTTCCTCTTCTTCCCAGTGCCCGAGCGCTGGGTCTATCCGCCGGCCGAAGCGA
Organism: Acidobacteriota bacterium; assembly: GCA_039029035.1. Lineage (GTDB taxonomy): Bacteria > Acidobacteriota > Thermoanaerobaculia > Multivoradales > J023 > JAAELT01. The sequence continues at coordinate 6,456 of JBCCGX010000558.1, forward strand.
CCCTGCTGTCGGACCAGTGGACGGTGAAGCTGATCGAGACCATCCGGCCGATCAGTGGGCTGGACAATTGCTTCCCCAGCTTCCACGTCTCCTTTACCGTCATCATGGTCCTCACCGCCTACCTCTTCAAAGTCCGCCTCCGGACCGTCGTCCTCGCCCTCGGAGCGACCATCGTGCTGTCGACCTTCGTCCTCGGCATCCA
>JBCCGX010000559.1:0-6654 GCA_039029035.1 Acidobacteriota bacterium
AGCCAAGCCCGGCTGGCGCTTGTGGCGGCGCGATTTACGGGAGGATCTGCTGCGCCTCCTCGGCCCCGGCGAGCTGCGACTCAAGGCAGCGGCTGCCCTGGTGCTGATCGCGGCGCTCTCCCCGCTGCTCTACTTCCGGGTGCTGCGCTACGAATCGGTTATGGCCCCGGCGGACGGCTTGACCACTCCTAGAGAAGAGCAAGACTCCTTGAGTGTTGGACAGGTTCGCTTCAAGCCCCCCGAAAAAGTCGAGGGCTCCGAACCCACGGCGCAGGAGCTTCCGATCAGTGAGGAGCAGCTCGAGCAGCTGGAAGCTCTCGGCTATCTCGCCGATACGGCGGAGGCCAATGCGCCGACGATCAAGTCCGCTGGCCTGGAGCAGCCGGCCGCGCGCCGCTGGGACGCCGGTGATCCGGTCGAGGTGGTGACGAAGTCCGGTAGCCAGAGCTTCTCCGGCGCGGTCGGTGGTCGTTTGCCGGCTGGGAAAAGAGTCAAGAAGGTGCCGATACCCGATCCGACACCCGACGAGCCGGAGCCGATTCGGCTCGACGAGGCGCTGGGTGACGCCCCCAATCCGCCCGCACCACCGCCGCCGCCCTTCGTCGGCGAGTTTGTCGGCGGAGTCGTCGAGAAGCTGACCGAGAGCGAAACGATACCTACCTGGGTCGGCACGGAGGCCGACATCACCTTTCGTGGTGGCTCGCCCCGGGTCGAGTCCGAAGTCGCCGCGCCTTTCGGTGGCGACGACGAGGCGCGGCAGCGAGTCCGGGAACGGTTGCGCGAGCGCCTGCGTAACCTACCGCGGGGACAGCAGGCGCAGAACGAGAAGCTCGACCAGGAGAACGCGCAAGGCACGCTTGCGCCGGAAGCGTCGGAGAGGCATGGCGATTACTTCTCCGTAGGGAGTTACATCGGGGACGACACGGTTCGGCTGACTGACAAGGCTGGGGCGGGCGGCCCTGCCTCGCGGAATGACCCTACTGCGTCGAACGACAACTCCGCGCCAAGCGATGGTGTTCTCTTGGCCGACAGTGCGACGCTCGCAGCCCGGGCTTTTCTCGACCAGCGTGAGCGCCTGGATGGCCTGCGCTTCCAGTCGGCGGAAGGCTATTGGAGCAACACCTACGTGCCGGGCGATCCCCTGGTGCGTTACCTCCAGGCGCGGCTTGCTGGCTTGGATCGAACAGCTTTCGAGACGGCCTCCCAGCAGCCGGTGCAATTGCACGACGCCTCGCAGCAGACCACCCAGCCTTTCGATCCGCCGGCCGATGCGGCGTTGGGGGTCTACCTGCACGCCGACCGCAAGACGGTCGTGGGTGCGTCGCGGATGTTGGTCCAGGTGGGGTTGGCGGCGACAGAGCGCTACGGAGGCCGCCGTCCGCCGATGCAGATCGCCGTCGTGCTCGATCTGTCCGCCGCAGTGGCGCCTGAGGACTCCGCCAGCTTGCGAGCGTTGCTGGCGGCCCTCGGCGAGGCGCGCGACCTGGGCGATCGCTTTCATCTCCTCGTCGCCGGCCCCGCCGGTGGCGAGCTGCTCGGCCCGCAAGACTTTCGCCACGGGCCCCTGACGGTGGCCATGCGGCAGCTGTTCGCGGACGGAGGCGAGCCGCCGTCGAGAGGCCAGGAATTGAGCGTCCTGGAAGCCGTACGCCTAGCCTTTGAGCGGGTCGGTCAGGGTGATGATCCGACCGCGCCCCTCGGTAGCAGTGCCGTACTTCTCCTCACCACCCGGCCGCTCGGTGCCGAGGTCGAGGCGTTGGCCGAGATGGCTCATCAGGGTGCGGTCGCCGGGATCCCGTCGAGCGTCGTCGGGGTCGGCGACGCGATCGACCCGAACGAGCTCGAGCGCTTGGCCCTGGCCGGCCAAGGCAGTCGGCACTTGTTGCGCCAGCCGACGAAGGCTCGGGCCCTGATCGATCGTGAGCTGTCCGCCGTCGCCCGGGTGGTGGCTCGCGCCGTCCGGTTGCGCATCGGCCTGGCGCCCGGGGTGCGTCTGGTCAACGTCATCGGCGCGCGGCGTTTCGATGCGACGGATGCCGAGAAGGTCCGCCAGGCCGAGCGCAGTATCGACCAGCGATTGGCGCGCAACCTCGGGATCGAAGCTGACCGCGGTGACGATGAGCCGGGCATCCAGATCGTCATTCCGACCTTCTACTCTGGCGACCGCCACGTCGTGCTGCTCGACGTAGTTGCCCCCGGGCCCGGCCCGATTGCCGACCTCACCGTGCGCTTCAAGGATCTGGTGCACCCCGGCAACGGCGTCGCCCAGGCGCAGCTCACCTTGCCGAGGGGCGAGAGCGCTCCCGGGCCTCTGGAGCGCAACGTACTGAAGAACCTCCTGGCCCATCAATTGCGCCAAGTGCTCGAGAGTGCTGGCCGCGAAGTCGCCGCGGGCCAGCTCGACCTGGCCGTCGAGCGCCTGCGGGCGCATCACTCGCTCCTCGCCGGCCTACGCAGCGAGCTGCACGGCCTCGACCAGGATCGCGACCTCGGCCGCGACGTCGCCATGCTCGACGAATACCTGCATCTGCTCGGCTCGCCGGCCCTTGGTCAGCCGGCGCAGATCCAACACCTGGCGCAGTCGTTGCGCTATGCCGCGCGGCTCAAGGTGCTGCCAGCGCCGGTGCCGATGGGCGGGGCGCGATGAGGACTCGGTTTGCGCTGACTTCCCGGAGTTGAAACCCCGGGCTACGAACTTTGGCCCCTACGGGGCCTGAGATCGGAGGCTCGGAAAATGGCTCGATGGCTGGTCTTGGATGTCCCGGGGTTGAAACCCCGGGCTACGAACCCTGGTCCCTACGGGGCCTGAGATCGGAGGCTCGGACAATGGCTCGATGGCTGGTATTGCTCGGTTTGTTCCTCATCCTCGGTCCCGCAACCTCTGCCCAGACTGAAGCCCCTGGCCAGGTCGAGCTGCCGCTGGCGGTCTACAACCAGCTGGTCGAGACCGCCCGCGATCCCAAGACGCCACCCCGCCCGGCACCGGCGAGTTACGCTCTCGGCAGCGCTCGAGTCGACGTTACCGTAGGCGGTGCGGCGCAGCGGCCGAGCGCCGAGGTCAAGGTAACTCTGGCGATCGATGTGCTGGAAGAGGAATGGGTGCTGGTGCCGGTCTTGCCGCCGGGGACGGCGGTGGAGCGGGTGACGGTGGATGGATCGAGCGTGCAGCTCATCGCCACGCCCGGCGGGCTGGCCTGGGCGGCGCGCCGGAAGGGTTCCTACACCATGGAATTGCTCTACCGGCTCGATGCCGCGCGTTCCGAGGCCGGCCTGTCGCTGGCCGTGCCGCTGCCCGAGGCGTCGTCGATCACCCTGAATGCGACCCTGCCGGGCACCGGGCACGATGTCGCGGTGATTCCTTCTGCAGGGACGCGGACCTCGGCCTCGGGATCAGCGACCCGGGTGACGGCGACCATCCCGACCGCCCGCGGCGTGCAGCTCTCTTGGAGGCTGCCGGCAGGGGAGGGGCACTCCCTGAGCCGGGCGGTCTACCGCGGCCGGCTGACCGGTAGCGCGGTGACCTGGACCGGCTCCTTGACCGTGGAACTGATGAGCGACGAGACCCTGACCCTGCCGTTGTTGCCCAAGAGCGTGACCCTGCGCGACCTAGCGATCGACGGTCGCGAAGCGCCGATTCTGATCGAGGGCGACCGCTTCGCCACCTTGGTGCGCGGCCGCGGTCGTCACACCCTTACCGCCAGCTTCGAGGCGCCGGTGATCCGCCGGGACGGTCCACCGCGGGTCGAGCTCCAGGTACCCCCGGTACCGGTGTCGCGCTTCGAGCTCACCCTGCCGGGCAAGAAAGAGGTCACCGTGACGCCAGCCTCGAACGTCGAGTCGAGTCGTCGCGGTGGCTCGACGATCGCCACCGCTCACGTACCCCTGAGCTCCAAGGTGGCGATCGCCTGGGCCGAAGCAGTACCGGACGAGATCCGCACCGAGGTGCGGTCCAATGCCAGTCTCTACCACGCCGTGCACGCCGAGGAGGGGGTGCTCTACGTGCGCGCCTTGGCGGACTACGAGATCACTCGCGGCGAGACCAACGTGCTACGCCTGGAAGTGCCAGCGCGGGTGCAGGTGGAGCGGGTGTCCGCCGCTGGGGCGGTGGCCGACTGGCGCCTAGGGGAGGCAGGGGGCGAGACCCGGGAAGTGACAGTCTTTCTCGATCGCCAGTTACAAGGTCGCCTCGGCGTCGAGGTGCAGTATGACGTTTCGATCAGTGACGTCTCGAGCGATGCAGGAGGTGAAGGCGAGAGCTCAGAAGCGATCACCCTCCCACTGATGCGTTCTCTCGACGCCCAACGCCAGCGCGGCATGGTGGCGTTGCTCTCGAGCCAAGATCTGACGCTCAAGCCGGTGGCGGACGAGGGCGCAACGCGAGTGGGGGAGAACCAGCTGCCGGCGTTCGTCCGGCAGTCGATCGACCTCGCGGTGGCGCACACCTACAAGTATGTCGAGACGCCACCGCTCCTGGCCGTCGAGGCGGCGGCGCCGGAACGCCAGCAGGGGCGCTTCGACGTCGGCGTCGATACCCTGATCTCCCTCGGCGAGGTGACGATGAAAGGTTCGGCCAGTGTCGAGATCGACGTCAAGTCCGGCCGCATCATGGCCCTCGAGCTGAGCCTGCCGGCCGGGGTCAACCTGCTCGCCTTGACCGGCCCGTCGGTGCGCCAGCACAAGATCGAGCCACCGGCCGACGGAACCGACGATCCCCAGCGGATCGCGGTCGAGTTCACCCAGGAGATGGAGGGGCAGTTCCGCCTCGAAGTGGCTTACGAGCGCATCCTGGAGACGGCCGAAGCCGAGCTCGAAGTGCCGACCCTCGGGGTCGCTGGAGCCGAGGTCGAGCAAGGGCGTATCGCCGTCGAGGCCCTATCGGCGGTCGAAGTGCGGCCCGCGGCGGTCGAGCGCCTGACCACCCTCGACGCCGCCGAGCTGCCGCAGCAGCTCATCCTGCGCACCACCAACCCGATCCTCCACGCCTACAAATACGTCAGCCAGCCGCACCGCCTGGCCCTGGCGGTCGACCGGCACGAAATGGTGGCGGTGCACGAAGCAGCGATCGATCAGGCCCTCTATCGCACCCTCTTCACCCGCGACGGCCTGTCGGTGACCACCGCTCGCTATACCGTGCGCAACAGCCGGCGCCAGTTTCTGCGTGTCAAGCTGCCGCCAGGCTCCGAGATCTGGTCGGCGTTCGTCGACGGCCGGCCGGAGAAGCCGGCCCGCTCGGTGGCGGACGACGGCGAGGCCTGGCACCTGATCAAGATCATCCATTCCACCGAGGGCTTCCCGGTGGAGATCGTTTACCAGACCCCGGCCAGCGCCATCAAAGGCCTGGGCACGGTGGCCGGTACCCTGCCGCGGCCCGAGATCCTGGTCACCCGCACGCGCTGGAACGTCTTCGTGCCCGAGGGAGTGGAGTACGGCGAGCCCGCCGGCGGGATGGAGCTCCTCGGTGCGCCGCAGCCGGTTTCGGCCGCCGATCTGGACGCCGAGCTCTCTGGACTGCACGGCGCGGCCGGCGCTGGAGTGATCGAGCCCTTGCGACCGCTGATCCCCACCGCCGGCATCCACTTCGCCTTCGACAAGCTCTACGCCAACCAGGGTAGTCGCGATGCCGGCTTCGAGATCCCCTACGCCTCCGGCCTCGGCCGGACCTTCGGCCGCCTGTTGAGCTTCGTCGGCGCCGCCCTCGTCTGGATCGGCCTCGCCCTGGCCGCCCGGCGCTCACCACGCCTCGGCGCTGGCCTGGCGCTCGGCGGCCTCGTCCTGCTGACGGTCCTCGTCGGCCACTACCAGCTCAGCGCCGCCCCGGCGGTGTGGCTGACAGTGCTACTGGTTGTCGGCGTCGCGGCCTTTTTCGGCAAGGCGGAATGGGAGCGGCGGCGAGAGGAAGCAGAGCTGGCGAGTTGACGGGATTGGCCCGGACGAAGTCTCTACGCCTCGCACCACTTCTCGACCCCATAGCGTTCCAGCCGGATATCTTCGTCCCAGAAGTCCGGCGCCAGGCCGGCCTTTTTCTTCAGCTGGGCCACGAAGTCTTGGCGCTCCGGCAAGGTATCCCAGACTTGCGGTAGGAAGGTCGACCGGCGAGCGCCGTGTTGTAGCACCACGCCATCGTCACCGGGTCGCAGCTGGGCGAGGGCGTCGGCTTCGTTGTCGAACTGCAGGGGCTCAGGCGGCGACAGCAGCGAGACTTCGATCCGCACGTCGCCGAGCTCTTGTTGATCGAGCGGTGGAAAACGGGTGTCACGGGTGGCGGCGGCGATGGCGTTGTAACGCACGTCCTCGATCAGTGGTCGGACCGCTTCCAGGCTGCCGACGCAGCCGCGCAATGTGCCGTGGTGCCGCAGGGTGATGAAGACCGCGCCGGGCTCGAACAGCCAGCCCTCACCGCCCCAGGTGGCCTGGAGATCGGAGAGGGGCGTGTCGAGGAGGCGGTTAGTGAGCTGCTCGCGGGCGATAGCGATCAGGATCGAACCGCGGTGATCCGGCTCGCGCGACATCGCGCCCTCAGTGCATCGCGGCGACGCGACTGGCTTCGTCGAGGGCCCCAATCAGGCTCGGCTTGGTCAGCAGCTCACCGAAGGCGTAGGGCTCCTGGTTCGGCCGATAGAGCAGGTAGAAGGGCACGGCGGCTCGACCGTAGCG
>JBCCGX010000560.1:0-6642 GCA_039029035.1 Acidobacteriota bacterium
ACACCTACCGGCCCTATCTCGATCCGCAAACGGATTACCGCACGGTGACCTACCTGGCACCGGGCACCAACTGGATACGCCGCAGGTCCGCGCTAGCGCGGCAGCTCTTCCTGATTGCCAACCGCTACCTCGGCACCTGGGATGGCGAGGCGTACTTCGCTGACGATGCGGAGCGTTTGCAGAGGATCGCGGAGCGCCTTCCGATCGAGGGTCTGCGCGCGGAGCTGCCGCCGCGAGCGATCCGCACCGCCCACCTGCTCAACAGCCTGGCGCCGCCGGCGCAGCAGAGCGAAATCGTTCGCCAGGGTTGGGCGGCGACCGACCAGGCGATTCACCGGATCCACGAGGTGACGAAGGCCGCCGGGGCCGAGCTGATGGTGCTGGTGATCCCTCACGTCCGCCTCTTCGACGGCACCTTGGACGGTTTGCGTGGGCAAGTTCCCTATCCCGTCGATGCGCGCTATCCTGAGCAGCGGATCGCCGGGCTGCTGGCTGGCTCCGGAGTGCCGGTCATCCCGCTGGCCGAGGTGTTCGAGAATCGGCTGGACGTCGTCTTGCCGATTCCTGCCGGTCATCTCAATGCCGCGACCCACCAGCTGATCGCTGAGCTCATGCTGCCGCAGGTGGAAGCGTTGACCTTCGAATCGAGTCCTTGATCCTCCAAGTCATGGAAGCCAAGCCACCTCACACCAAGACTCGCTGGGTGGCCTTCGTTCTTCTCGGGGTCGCTGGGCTCTGGGCGACGTCCGGAGGGCAGCAGATCGACGCCGAGCTGCCACCTGCGACCGACGATCCTCTCGCCGCCCGCGGCTACTCGGTGACCGGCGGCGCCGCGTCGGGCTACGTCGACGACCGCCTATGCGGTAGCTGCCACACCGACCTCTTCGAGTCGTATCAGTCCGTCGGTATGGCCCGCTCGTTCTACCGCCCGGCGCCGGAGAAGGTGATCGAGGACTTCGACGACAACCACTACTACCATGCTCCGTCGGGCCGGCACTACGAGATGACGCAGGATGAAGGCCGGTACGTTTTTCGGCGCTATCAGCTCGACGAGGCCGGGCGGCGGATCAACCTGTGGGAGCAGGAGGTCGACTGGATCCTCGGCTCCGGGTCGACGTCCCGCACCTACCACTTCCGTGTCGCGGCCGGTGAGCTCTACCAGCTGCCCCTCGCCTGGTACAGCCAGTCGTCGAGCTGGGGGATGGCGCCGGGCTTCGACAACCCGGAGCACCTGGGCGTGACTCGGCGGGTGCGGCGTGAGTGCATGTTTTGCCACAACGCCTACCCCGACGTACCGTCAGGCAGTGACACCCGCGCCGCGCCGCAGACCTTTCCTGCCGATCTGCCCCAGGGGATCGGCTGCCAGCGTTGCCATGGTCCGGGCGCCGAGCACGCCCGCACCGGCATGCGTCAGCCGGTCGACTTCGTTCGCCTGGCCGAGTCGATCGTCAATCCGGCCGACCTGCCGCCGCGTCGACAGAGCGATATCTGCTACGGCTGCCACATGCAGCCGTCCGTGGCGCTGGCCGGCTTGCGGCGCTTCGGCCGTGGGGACTACTCGTTTCGGCCGGGGGAGCCGCTGTCGGATTACTTGGTGCAGGTCGATGTCGAGGAGGCGGGCCGGGAGCGCAGCGAGCGCTTCGAGATCAACCACCATCCCTATCGGCTAGAGCAGAGCCGCTGCTTTATCGAGAGTGAAGGGCAGCTCAGTTGCCTCACCTGCCACGATCCCCATCGTAAGGTGCAAGCGCCCGAGCGTGCGGCCCATTACCGCGAGGCGTGCCTGAGCTGCCATCAGCTCGACGATTGCGACTTGGAATCGATGACGGCTGCGTCGGCGCCTGGGTCGATGGCGGGGCATGAGGCAACGGATCCACTGGATTGCGCCGCGTGCCATATGCCCCGGCGTCGCACCGAAGACGTGGTGCATGTGGTGATGACCGACCACCGCATCCAGCGGACGCCCGGCGGTTCGGAGCTCGTCGCGCCGCGGGAAGAGACCGTACCGATCGTCGTTGATGCGCATCTGATGGATCCGTCTGATGACCTGAGCGGCCCCATCGCCGAGGTCTATCGTGCCGCGGCGGTCCTCCAGGCCGGCGGCTTGACGGCAGTCGATCGCCTGCAGTCACTCCTAGCTGAGCTCGAGATCGCCGAGATCGACCCCTTTCTCCATTTGGCTAAAGGCCAGTTGGCCAAGGGGCAGTTCGCCGACGCCGAGCGTACCTTCCGCGAGATTCTGCGGCGCTCGCCGGCCGATCCGCTGGCCGAGGAGTGGCTCGGCATCGCCAAGATCAAGCTCGATCAGCGGCAAGAGGCCCGACGCCTCATCAGCCAAGCCTTGGAAGCGCGGCCCGATCGTCCCGAGGCCAGGTTCAATCTCGGCCTGCTATTGAGCCTCGACGATCAGCCGGCCGAGGCCATCGAGCAGTTCCGAATGGCGCTCGACTTGCGCCCCAACATGGCGACCGGCTGGTTCCAGCTCGGCAACGCCTATGGTGCCCTGAACCGCCTCGACGAAGCCGCCGACAGCTATCGCAGTGCCCTCGAAGTCGATCCTACCCACAGCAACGCCTACCTGCTCCTCGGCTGGATCCTCGCCCAGCAGGGCGAGCGCGACGAAGCGCGGCGCATCTTGCGCCATGGATCGACTGCCGCAGCCGAGCCGGCGCGGATTCAGGCGGCGTTGGAAAGGTTGACGAAGCCGTCACCAGCGGGTGCAGCGCGCCAACCTTGACGCCGCAGTCTCGTAGGATTCAGGTGGCCTAACCGGTCTTGAATTGGGAGCGTAGAGCATGCGAGTTGGAATTGGCAGACGTCACTTTCTGAAATTGTTCGGCGCGACGATTGCCGCAGCCGCGACGGATCCCCTGCAGGCGACCGTCGTCGACGAGGATCTCTATATCAATCGTGCGCTGGGTGTCGCGTTCGCGAAACCGCGCGATTGGCACTATGTCTCTTTGCAGCAATTCGCCAAGCTGAAGAGTGAGCAGATCCTAAAGGATGAAAATCTGCGCGATGAGCTGAAGGGGCTTCAGGATCCCTTAGCTGTGATGTCGATGATCGACCCGAAAGAGTCGCAAGAGGTCGGGCCGTCGATTGCGGTTTATGTCGAGCCGTTCGAGTACGAAGAAGGCGAGACGTTGTCGCTCTCTTTGCCGGATGTGGAGAGGCTCTATCAGAAATATCTGAAACGCTATCGGTCGATCGGCGAGGCGTTAGAGAAGTCGGTCTCCGGCTGCGAGTCGGTGGAGTTCTTTGCAGAATTCCTTTATGAACGTCCCGTGACGCAGGTGATGGCGAGAAACCGATGCCTCATCTCTGTTCGCGAGCCGCAACTCTTCACTTTTAACATGTTCGACTATCCCGAGCTCCAGCGGGATGCCCAGCCGGAGTATGATGCGTTCGCGCAATCGATCGTTTATGTGTGAGGACAAGCTCAGATCACGCCGGTGCCTTCGCTCGCGGCGAGCTCTTTGAAGACTTCGTCCAAAACATCCAGACTTCCACCGGTAGCCTCTTCCACCGCCCGGCGGATCTCTTCCCAGTCGATGCCTTCCATCGCTTCACGAACCTCGGCCTCGATCTCCTCGAGGTTCGAAGCTTCGACCTCGGCTCGGGCCTCTGCGATCTCACGCTCGACCTCTTCCCAGTCGATGCCTTCCAGGGCCTCGGCGACCTCGGCTTCGATTTCGGCGAAGTCTACCGCCGCCATCGCCTCGTCGATTTTCAGGTGGATGGCCTCTGTGTCGACCCCTTCGAGGGCGCTGCGGGCGATGGCCAGGCTGTTGTGGATCGTGTCCCACGGTACGTTGGCCAGGGCTTCCTCGACCATACGGTGCCGCGCGTCGTCGACATAGATCGTGGTGGTCTCGGAGCTCTGGGAGGCATCGTCTGCCTCGTCGCCGGCGGGTAGGGCATAGACGGAGAGGGTCAGCAGCAAGCCGGCGGCGAGCAGCGCGGCGGCGAAGTGGAGTGGTTTGCGGGTCATCGTCGGTCCTCCTGGGCTGAGAAGCAGGTACGGCATGGTTCCCTGTCCATGACCATTCGACTACCTAAACGCCCGACCGGCGAAAAAGTTGCCTGGGACGGCGAATGTTTTGCCCCAGTTCTCAGCAAGTGCTTGATGGCGGCGCCGGCTAGGGCACCGGGAAGGTCGAGCGAGAGCTCTCCCTAGGGATCAGCCGGTTTGCTCGGCTCCGTTGGCGAGGGAAGCTGGGCCACGGCTTTGCGGATCGCCTCGGGACTGAAGCCACGCACGACAGTGCCGCCGATGTCGAGCACCGGGACACCGCGCCCCCGGGCGATGGCAGCGTGCTCGCGCTTCGCCGTGGCGTCCTTCTCGATGTCTTTCTCGACATAGCTGACCCCGAGCTCGCCGAGAAGGCGGCCGGCTTTGCGGCAGTAGCCACACCAACTGGTGCTGTACATCGTCACCGCGGGCTGGGGTGTGAGCTCGGCAGCCGGCCGGTCGAGCTCGCCGCGGGGGATGTCGGCGTTGGTCAGCACCATGACCGTCTTGCGTTCGGCCTTCTTTGCCGGCGCCTTGGCAGCTTGGGCCTCGGTTTTGGCCGCCTCGGCTTTGGCGTTTGCCGCCTCAGCCTTGGCGGTCGCCGCTTGGCTCGCTTCGAGATCGATCTCGCTCAGGCGCATGGAGCGTAGGGCGCCTTGGGTATCGGTGAAGACCAACATGCGGCCTTTGACCTTCCAGGGTCCCTGGGTCTCGACCGTGTCCCCGGAGGACGTCACGAGCCAGTCGGCACCCGCAGTGAGCGGCAGAAGGAAGACGGTCGCGGCGAGGATCGCGGCGGGTCGAGTGATTTTCGTTGGGGCCATCGAGCACACCTCCGGTTCGAGTGGAGGCATCCTATCGCAGCCGCCGAGGGAGTGGATGGCTCCTGTTGGCGAAGATCTCTAGCTGGGCTCGCCTCTTTGGAAGCCGCGTTCTCGGGTCCGGAGTGGGCCCGTCGGTACGAGTTCGGCAGCCAAGCTAAAGAGAGCGGGGACGAGATTCAAAAATCCCGACTCGGAGGGCTTGGTTCCCGGTCGGCTGAACGCTTGGTTTTTGATTCTCGTCGGTAAGGGAAATTTTTAACTCTTTGCTCAGAGTGGGTTTAGAAGAATTTTTGTGTCGAGGGTGGGACGGTTGGCCCGGATGTTGCAATTTCCTGTCGCGACTCTGAAACAGCGTTTGCTCATTGCCGACTGCCTTTAGAAAGAGATTCTGTAGGAGTTTGATTACGATCCCGGAATTCGATCGATTGGTGACAAGAATGAATGGCTTCGTCCCAGATATCGAGTCCTCAGCCTTGCCGATTGGCGTCAGCGCTACCGGTGGGCGGCCGTTCCGTTTGGATCTGGCAGATCAATTTGTTGAATGGCTTTTTGGTCAGTTTTCCTCGTCCCGCGATCAGAACAGCTGGTTGCGGAATCAACGTGTTTTGTCCCGCTTTGAGAAGGGGTCGAGGAAATCCAACGGAATGAACAGGGTGCGATTGACCGCGCCTGGCAGGCGTTCTGCGCGCAATGCGCGATGTGTGCCGAGCCCTGAAACAGAACAGTTTGTTGCAGAAAGAGTTGCGTTCGTCCCAGTGCCTCTCGGTCGGCCGTTCCTCGGCCTTATGCGCGCGCGATCGGCAGCGTGCGCGATCGTTGCACTGGCCCCTAAATCGTCAGACTGCCTCGAGTCCCGGCTCGGGCAGATGTCGTCAACCGCTCCCGCGCGGGAGCACAGAATGGAGAGATCGGAATGAGGAGAATCATGAGAACGCCCCTATGGGTATGCCTGGCTGTCGGCCTGCTGCTGGCACCGCAGATCCTCGCTCAGAACCCCACCGCGACCCTCAAGGGCCGGGTGACGGACGACTCGGGCGCCGGACTACCCGGTGTCACCGTGGTCGCTACTTCGCCCAACTTGCAGGGCGAGCGGCGGACCGTGACCGGCACCAACGGCGACTACAAGCTCGCCTTCATGCCGCCGGGCGCGTATCGGGTGACCTATGAGCTCGAAGGCTTTGCCACCAAGGTCCGCGATGTGCGCCTTTCGGCCGCCCAGAGCTCGACCTCGGACATCGCCATGGAAATCGCCGAGGTGGTCGAGGAAATCGTCGTGACGGCGAACCTCGACACCATCTCCGACAGCAATACTGCGGTCTCGACCTATGTCGCTGACGAAGTCGAGAAGCTCCCGATCCAGCGCACTCTCGAGGCGGCGGTGAACCTGGCGCCGGGCGTGCACGACACGGCGGTCGGCGGCAATCGCAACATCTCGATCAACGGCGCCATGTCGTTCGAGAACGTCTTCATGGTCAACGGTGTGGTGGTGAACGAGAACGTGCGCGGCCAATCCCTGCCCCTGTTCGTCGAAGACGCCATCCAGGAGACCAGTGTCACGACCTCCGGTATCTCGGCCGAGTACGGCCGTTTCACCGGCGGTGTGGTCAACGTACTGACCAAGTCCGGCGGCAACGACTTCTCTGGCTCGCTGCGGGTCAACTTCGTCAACGACGATTGGGAATCCAAGACGCCGCTGTCGAACGATCGGCTCGACGACGTCAACCAGATCTACGAAGCCACCCTCGGTGGCCCGTTCTGGAAAGACAAGATCTGGTTCTTCGCCTCGTTCCGCGACAAGGCGGAGAC
>JBCCGX010000561.1:0-6636 GCA_039029035.1 Acidobacteriota bacterium
ATGCGCGTCAGGCTGGCCTGGAGAAAGCTCAGGGACACGGCGAGGAAGCGAGTCTGATAACCGTAGAGCACCGCCACCACGGTACCACTCAACAACAGCCCGGGGGCGGAGCCGAAGAGGCTGCCCGCCACGCCGCCGATCCGACGATCGGCCCAGGTGACGGTGATCAGGATACCGATGGCGATCACGCCGCCGGGAATCGCGTAGCCGACCCCGGCGATACGGGCCAGGACGCGCGAGAGCGGCGCACCATGCAGGCGATCACCGAAGGCAACGAGCAACGCCAGGGAAACGGCCAGAAGACTCGCCAACGCGCCCAGGGTGAAGCTGTTGCGGCCCATGGTCAGGAAGAGCTCGGCGGCTCGCGCGTCCCCCTGCCGCAGCGTCTTGCTGGCGAAGAGCACGAAGGGGATGACGAAGCCGAACAGCACCGGTAACGCGCAGGTAACGAAAGCCGCCACCGCCTGCCAGCCACGCAGCGGCCAGGACGGCAGCGAGCGATAGCGGGTCGACGTATGGTGGAAGCGGGCGGAGCGTCGAGCCAGGGTCTCGACCGCGAGCAACAGCAAGATGAGCGCAAGGAGACAGGCGGAGAGTTGGGCGGCGGCGGTCAACGCGTGGGCGTTGGGCAGGGTGAAGGTTCGGTAAATGCCGGTGGCGAAGGTGTCGACGGCACAGTATTGCACCGCGCCGAACTCGGCCAGGGTCTCCATCAAGACCAGCGACAAGCCGGCGACGATCGATGGCCGGGCGAGGGGTAGTGCGATGCGAAAGAAGCTGCTCCACGGCCCCAGGCCGAGGGTTCGGCCGACCTCCAAGGCACAGACCGATTGCTCGAGAAAGGCGGTGCGTGCCGCCAGGTAGACGTAGGGGTACAGACCCAGAGCGAGGATCACGGTCGCTCCAGGAAGCGAGCGCACGTCGGGGAACCAATAGTCGTGGCGCGTCCACTCGAAGAGCTCGCGCAGGCCGCTCTGCAGTGGGCCGCTGAACTGCAGCAGGTCGGTGTAGGCGTAGGCGCCGAGATAGGTCGGGATGGCGAGCGGCAGGAGCAACGCCCAGCGGAAGAACGCCTGACCAGGAAACCGGCACAGGGTCACCGCCCAGGCGGTAGCGACCCCGATCAGGCAGGTCAGGGTCGCGACTCCGAGGGCGAGCCACAGGGTGTTGGCGACATAGGTTGGCAGAACGGTGGCCGCCAGGTGTTGCCAGAGACCACCGGAGCTCGCACCAACCTTGGCGACGATCACCACCACCGGTGTCGTCACGATGGCGGTGATCAGAGCCACCGCGGCCAGGCCTCTCGGCGACCGGCCCCCGGCCCTCAAGTCCAACCGCAGCGATCCATCACCATCAGCGACTGTTGATTGTTGGCGCCGAACTCCGATGCGTTGAGCGCATCCTCGGTGAACTCGCCGTACTCTGCCAGCTCGGGCACCGATTCGTTGCTCAGGGACACCGCGTACTCTTTGTTCCCGCCGGCGAAGACCGCTTGCGATTTGGGGCTGGCCAGGAACTCGATGAAGGCCACGGCGTTGTCGCGATTCGGCGCGCCCTTGACCACCCCGGCGCCGGAGAGGTTCACGTGGGTGCCGCGGTCAGCCTGGTTGGGAAACACCACCGCAACCTGCTCCGCCACCGCCTTGTCTTCTTCCGAGCCGGCGAGCATCTTGGCCAGGTAGTAGGTGTTGACGACGGCGACGTCACCCTCGCCCGCTGCCACGGCACGGATCTGATCGCGATCACCGCCCTGGGGCTTGCGTGCCATGTTGGCCACCAGCCCCTTGCACCAGGCCTCGGCCGCTTCCTCACCATGGGCCGCGAGGATCGAGCCCATCAGGCTCTGGTTGTAGATATTCGACGAGCTGCGGATCAGCACCCGGCCCTTCCACTTCGCATCGGCCAGATCCTCGTAGCTGCCGATCTCCTCCGGCTGCACCCGATCCTTGGCGTAGACGATGACCCGCGCCCGCTTGGTGAGGCCGAACCACAGCCCCTGGGGATGGCGCAGGTTCTCGGGAATCCGTTGACTCAGCACCTCGGACTGGACGGGATCGAAGATGCTTTCCTGCTCCGCCTGGTGCAAGCGGCCGGCGTCGACCGCGATGAAGACGTCGGCAGGGCTCTGGTCACCCTCACGCCGCAGGCGCTCGAGCAACGCCGCCGAGTCGGCCTCGATGAGGTTGACCTCGATGCCGGTCTGCTTCTTGAACTCCTCGTACAACGCGTCGTCGGTATCGTAATGCCGGGCCGAGTAGACATTGACCACCTGCTGCGTGCTCTGCGCTTCGGGAGCCGGCTCCGCGCTCTCCGGGGCCGGCGTGCCACAGGCCGAAACGAGCGCAGCGATACCCAGAGTAAGCACCGGTTTGCGAATCATGATGTACCTTTCTGAAAGTTATTGAGATAATGTCTCAATTGAGAAGATTCATTCTGGACTGATTTAGTCCTATTTGTCAATCTTCAGACTCGCCATCAGATGCTTGACTTGGATGATCGAGTCGGACAATCTCCATGGGCCACCAACCTTACTGCACCGATCCGCCCTTCCTATCCCACCTCAGAGGAGATATGCAATGACCATCCCCTACCTGGGAGCAACCGGTATCCGAGCCGCCAGGCCTCTCCACCGAGCTTGGGTCGGTTTCGGCTTGCCCTGCCTGCTCGTCGCCGTTCTCAGCGGCCCGGTGCCGCTATCGGCCCAAACGCTCTACGCCATCGAGTTCGACGGCGACCCGACCATCCTGGCCGAGATCAACCCCCTCACCGGCGCGGACATCAGCACGCTGTCATCCTCTCTTGTCGGCGGCCGCGGCATGGCCACCGATCCAACCACGGGAACGATGTATGTCTCGCGCGCCTACAAGGGCTCCTTCGACCTCGTCACGATCGACCCGTCCGATGGCAGCACCTCGACGATCGGCACCTACAGCGGCGCTGGCGGCACGATGCCCTCGGTGAGGGACCTCACGTTCGACAATACAGGGCAGATGTGGGGTGTCACCGGCATGAATGGTGACCTGGCCCAGTCTGTCCTGCCGATCGACAAGTCCGACGCATCCGTTGGCAGTGTCCTTGCCACGATCAGCGGCAGCAGCCAGATGACGATCGCCTATCGCCCTGCCGACGGACTGCTCTATGTCTACTCGTTCGGCGTTGCGACGGCGACAGACGGTCCCGCTTCCTACCAGTTCGAGACCATCGACCCGAGCGACGGCACCACCACGCCGATCGGCCTCTCCGGCTCGTCGCCCGGATCGAACGTGCTGGCCATGACCTTCGATCCGCCGAACAACCTTTTCCGCTTCTTCGATCAGAGCGGCAACTACTGGACTCTGAGCCCAGGCGGTGTGCAGACCGATACCGGCAACGACAACGCGACCCAGTACATGGGTCTCGCCTTTGACCAGACGACGACGATTCCCGTCGAGCTGATGGGCTTTGCGATCGAGTAGCAGAGCTCAGGGAGCGTCCGGCGCAAAAATGGCGAAGTGCTGCACCGGTAAGAAGCCGAATCGATCTTTCAGATCGTAGCCGGCGATCGACATCTCACCGTAGAGATCTTCCCAGCGGATCCAATGGTCGGCATCGACGAAGAGGCTGGCGACGCCGGCCACGTCGTCACGGATGTCGACCACGGCGACCCGGCCGCCCGGCTTCAAGTCGTTCTTCAGGCCCGAGAAGTAGGCCGTTCGGCCTTCGAGGTGGTGGTAGGTGTTGCATAGGAACGCCACATCGATGGAGCGATCCGGCAACCGTGGGTCGTCGAGCTCACCGTGGATGACGTCGATGTTGTCGTAGCTCGACACATCGACGGTGCGCTGCAGCTTGGCCAGCGTGGTCGAGTCGACATCGACGGCATAGACCCGGCCCGATGGGCCGACCGCCTCCGCCAATAGGAGGGTGAAGTAGCCCTCGCCGGCACCGATATCGGCCACGCGACTACCCGGTCGCAGGCCGAGCGCGGCCACCACCTGCTCCGGTCGTTGCCAGGCGGCCCGCTTCGGGCCTTGGGTGAGGTCCAGCTTCGACAGCTCGAACCAACTGCTGGCGGCAATGGCCAGGAGAGCCGTGAGCAAGGCGAGGACGACGATGAGCTTCTTCATCGGCTCAACCCGCTCCGGCAGCCACCGGCTCCGGCTCGGGGATCACTTCCGGGTCGCCCACCTCGGCCGCCGCGCGGCGAATGTCCTCGAGCGCCATCTCCATCCGGTCCAGGTGGGTGCGGAACGACAGCACACAGATCCGCAGAGCGAAGACCGACCCCAACAGCGTGCCGGTCAGGAAAACCCGTTGCCTCTGATTGATCCGCTCTTGGAAGTCGCGATTCAAAGCATCGAGCGCCGCGTCGTCGAGCCCCGGCGGCGCCAGGCGGAAGACGACCAGGGAGAGCTGCGGCTCGGCCAGGATCTCGAGCTGCGGAATGCGCCGTAGCTCATCCGCCGCCCAGCGGGCCAGGTCGAGCTTCTCGTCCAGGTTGCGCCGGAAGGCATCGATCCCGTGCAACTTGATCGGCAGCCAGACGCGGAGGCCGCGAAAGTCCCGCGAAAGCTCCGGCGACAGCTCACAGTAGTCGACCCGCTCGGCGGTGCTCTGCATCGCCGGCAGGTAGTCGGCCTGGCTCGAGAAGGCGCGCTTCAAGGCGGCCGGGTCACGCATCAGCAAGGAGCCGTTGCCGTAGGGCAGGAAGAGGCCTTTGTGGGGATCGAGGGTGATCGAGTCGGCCCGCTCCAGGCCCTCGAGCGCCGAACGCCCCCGTTCGGTGAGGGCGAAGAAGCCACCGTAAGCGGCATCGATGTGCAGCCACAGCCCATGGCGCTCGGCGACGCTGGCCAGGCCGGCGAGATCGTCCACTGCGCCGGTGTTGGTGGTACCGGCGTTGCCGACGACCAGGAAAGGCTTTAGGCCGTCCTGCCGATCCTGCTGGATCTGCTCCTCGAGCGCATCGAGGCGCAGTCGAAAGCGATCGTCCACCGCCACGGAACGCACGTTGCGCGGGGGAAATCCGGCGATGGTCGCTGCCTTGATCACCGAGTGGTGCGCTTGATCGGAGGTGTAGAGAGTACCCCGCAGGAAGTCTTCCGGCAGTCTCTCGCTGCGCGCCGTGACCATGGCCGTCAAGTTCGCCAGGGAGCCACCGGTAGTGAGCAGGCCACCGGCCGACGCCGGATAGCCCACCATCTCCGCCAGCCAGCGCACCACGTTGGCCTCGAGCTCCACCAGCGCCGGGGCGGCCAGCCACAGGCCGACATAGCGATTGGTTGCGCCGGCGATCAGGTCGGCGACCGCCGATTGAAACAGGCCACCGCCCGGGATGTACGCCAGGTAGCCCGGCGACGCCGTGTTGTAGGAGCACGGGATGGCGTGCTCGAATAGCAACTCCAACAGCTCGTCGAAATCGACGCCGCGCTCGGGCAACGCCTCGACCAGCGAGCGCGCCACCGCGGCGCCCTCCGAAGTGGCCGAAAGCGCTTGTTCGGGCAGCGACTCGACGTGGCCGACGAGGCGCTCCAGTGCCTGGTCGACGAGCCTCCGCATGGCTTCCGGATCGAGCTCCAGGGGGTTGTCTTGCCGTGTCGTCATCGCTCGTCTTCGGTCCTTCAGAGGTGTTTTGCGAACGTCCATCGTATCCGATCTGAAATTGGTGAAACTTTTTTCTGCCGCCATGACCAGATCGGCCACCGGATTTCGCGTCCTCTACATAACCGGGAAAAAACGGACCCAATCGAGACCCAATCCAACACCGAGACAACACCGATCGAAGGAGTCCACTCTCTAAATCTTCAAACTTTGATCCAGGCCCTCTCCGCCGTCTTTTAACCCCATCGCCCCCCTGGCGGCGGAGGCGGCCCGGATCATAAATCTCGACTCAGATCCAGGCCCTCTCTGTCGTCTTTTAAACCCCATCGCCCCCCTGGCGGCAGAGAAGGCCCGGATCTTGACTTACCAGTCCGCTGGCGGAACGACTTCGGTCGTTCCGCCAATTTTCTTTGGGGCGAATCAAACCACACGTGGGCTCGGTGAGCCCCGCCGACCGCGCGGAGTTGGAGCAGCGCGGGGCACCCTCCTCCCGACCGGACCGGGCTCTTGGAGCGCTCGGACAGCAAAGCTGCCGACGATGAACAGAGACGACAACGTCCCGGCCAGGGTGCCGACGAGCATCACCAGGGCAAAGTCGGCCAGGGGTGCCAAGCCGACCGCCAGAATCGTTGCCGCCGGCACCAGGGTCGACAGGCTGGTCAGGCAGGCGCGGCTAGCGACCCGATCAACCCCTCGGCTGACTTGCTCGAGAGCCAGGGCACGGTCGACCCGCCGACCGTGGTCGGCGCGGCGTTGCTTCCGGACATGGTTCCACAGCACGACCGAGTCGTTGATCGAGTAGCCGATGATGGTCAACATCGCGGCGAGCACCGGCAAGCTGATCGGCAAGCGCAGCAGGGCGATCGCCATCAACATCAGAACGATGTCCACCACCACCGCCGACAGTATGCCCAGGAAGCCGAGCAGACGGGTCGATGACGTCGTTCGCGGTCGGCGCCGACCGATCAAGAAACGGTCGATCGGCTCCTGCAGAACGACGAGATAGATCGCCAGGAAGACGAACGAGGCCAGCAGGACCGACAAGCCACCCACCAG
>JBCCGX010000562.1:0-6631 GCA_039029035.1 Acidobacteriota bacterium
CGCGCCTCGCGCGAGCTGCCGCCGAGGGTCCAGACATGGACCCGCTCCGGGGTCACCTCCGGGTAGGCGCGGCGAATCACCTCCATCACTTTGCTGCGCGGCGTGTGGTAATTGATCAGGATCGAATCGTCCGCCGCATGCGCGGCCACTCGGCGCGGCAGGATGAGATTGCCGAAGTAGCCTTCATAGGGCGTCGCGACGACCAGGGGCTGATCGTAGAGATGCAGCACCGTCATCGGCCCGGTGGTCGCCCCCTTGGCGAAGCGCGAGGTGTTTTCCAGAGTGTCGATCGCCGCGCCCCAAAGGGTGACTCGGGCCTCCTGTAAGGCTTGCCAGAAATCGTCCCACGAGTAGGCGGCGTCGTTGAGCAGGCGGTGGACCCGGCGGTCGACGAAGCGTGCCACCTCGGGCCGGGCATAGACCCGGCCGAAGCCGAGTAGCGGGTTGGAGCCCATCTCGGGGGTCTCGCCGCCTTTCGGCATCAAGCCCTCACCGAGGCAGACCATCACCGCGTGGTTTTCCGGCAGGCGACGGGTGAGGTACCACAACGCCTCGCTCATCACATAGGCGGAGACCGCATCGGCATCTTTCTTCACCCGGTTGAGACCCGGCTTGTCGAGCCCCTTGCCTTCGCCGTAGCGGCCGAAGAGGCGGGTGCCCAGGGCGGTCACGGCAGCCGCCATGACGAACGAGCGGCCGAGCGCCGGACCGACGAAGGCATCCCACTCGCTATCGCTCGTCGGGGCGTCGACCTCGACGTCTTCCAGCCACAGGTGAAACCGGCCCAAAATGGGACGGGTGTCGAAAACCCATTGAGCGATGCGGTTCTGGCGTTCCTGCTCCATCAGATCCTATCTCCTGAAGATACCGTCTCTCGAAGGGACCGTTGCCTGAGCCGACCCGTCGCCCGATCGGCATGCGCCCCGCAGCCCAAGGAAGGACGCCGTACGGGGCGTCAGAGGCATCGATTGCGCACTCTTGGGTGAACCTTGGAGAGCAGCGCGCAGTATATCTGCGTGACGTCGGGCTGACCATGCCGTTGCAACGGCGACACACCGCCCACGGCGTTCGCCCCATGGTATGATCTCGTCGCGTCGTCACGCTCCGGGCCAGCGACCTCCACGGAGCACGATCGCAACGCGCAATCCAGTTGCCAGCTTGCCGGAGGAGACAGCTGATGCCCCGAGATCAGGTCGTCGAAGGAGACCTCGTCGCCGTGACGGAAATCGCGGCGATCGCGGCGGCGCATACCATGGGCTTCGGTGATCGCCAACGGTCGGAGCGGGTGGCGGTCGAAGCGATCCGTCGGACCCTGGACGAAACCCGGCTCAGTGGCCGGATTGTCGTCTGCGGCGGTCAGTCGCTCGAGCTGGCAGACACCTCTGGGGGCGAGGACTCCGGTGACGATCCGCCCGGTGCAGTCGAGCTAGACAGTGAACCGCACGGCGAATCGAGCGCCGGCGGCCAGGCGATGCTGCCCGCCGGCACGAGGGTCGGTGCCCTTGCCAGTAGCGAAGATGTCGAGGCGATCGATGTGGCGGTGTATCCACTGGAAGGTGCCAAGCTCTGTGCCTCCGGCGCGCCGGGAGCGGTTTCGGTGCTGGCCACGGCCGAGCGCGGCGGCCTGCTCCACGCCCCGGACACCTACATGGAGAAAATCATCGTCGGCCCGACCGCGCGCGGCGCGGTGCAGCTCGACGCTCCGGTACCGGAGAACCTGCGCAACATCGCCAGAGCTTTCCGGCGCGAGGTTACCGATCTCGCCGTGATGGTGCTCGATCGCCCACGGCATCGCCGCCTGATCGGTGATATCCGCGAAGCCGGTGCCCGCATTCGCTTGATCCCGGATGGCGATCTGGCAGCGAGCATCGCGACCGCGGTGCGCGGCACCGGCGTGCACGCGGTCATGGGCGTCGGCGGCTCCACCGAAGGGGTCATCGCTGCCGCCGCCCTGCGCTGCCTCGGTGGCGAGATCCAGTCGCGCTTGCGGGCCTTTGACGACGCCCAGGCCAAGCGGCTCGCCGAGCTCGGTTTCAACGATCTGGACACGATCTACTCCACTGAAGATCTCGCTCGCGGCAGTGATATTGCCGTCAGCTGCACCGGCGTGACCGACGGCGAGCTGTTGCGCGGCGTCCGGTTCTTCGGCGGCGGGGTCCGGACCTCGACTCTCTCGATGACCCTCGAGAGTCGCCAGATCCGTTTCGTCGATACGGTGCGACGCGAGGAAGCCAGTAGCCCGATCCGCCTGCGGTAGCGCGGCGGTAGCGCCGGATCCAATCTTCGCCCATGCCTATTCGACTATAATCGGGCTACACCACACCTGCGACAGACCGCCTGCGACAAGCTGAATTCGCGACCGATCGACCGTCGTCCACATGGGTATCTCCGGCAATCTCAAAACGATGGCGCTGGCCGAGCTTCTCCAGTGGCTATCCATGGGCCAGAAGTCGGGCACTCTGCTGATCGACAACGAGACGATCGAGAAGAAGATCTACTTCCAAGACGGCGCCATCATCGCCTCGGCCTCCACCGACCCGAAGGAGTATCTCGGTAGCTTCCTGGTCGGTCACGGCTATCTGCCCGAAGAGCAGATCGACGAGGCCCTGTCGCGGCAGAAAGAAGAAAAGAAGCTGATCGGCCAGATCCTCGTCAGCATGGGCGCCATCGCGGAAGAAGATCTGCACCAGATGCTGCGCCTGAAGACCGAAGAGAGCCTCTACGATGTCTTCACCTGGCCCGAGGCCGACTTCGAATTCTTCGACAACGAGCTCCCCGAGGCGTCGATGGTGCGCATGGCCCTCGATGTCCAGGGTCTGGTGCTGGAAGGCTCTCGCCGACTCGACGAATGGAGCCGGATTCGCGAGGTGCTGCCCTCGGTTCTCTGCGTGCCGGTGGCCGTGACCGACCTGCAGAGTCTCGAGCTCGACGAAATCGACCTACGCATCCTCGAATGGATCGACGACGATCGCACAGTCGAGGAGATCAGCCAGGGTTCGCAGACCGCGCTATTCTACGTCGCCAGTGCCATTGCGGCGCAGGTCCAGGCCGGGACCGTCAAGGCGGTGCGGCCGCGCACCATCGAGGTGAAGGTCGAGGTCGAGGTCCCGGTGGAGGTGCCGGTCGCCGCGGCGGCCACAGGGGCGCCCTCTGCTGCGGCACCTCCGGCACTCGGCGGAGTCTCTCCCCAGGAGCCACTGCCGGTGGCACCGGTGCAGCTCAGCTCGGGCCGCAACCTGCGCTTCGCCGGCTCGGTTTCGTCGACGCCCGACGCCGCCGGCACCGGTGTCTTTGCGGCCCAAAATCCGCCGGACGCCGCCGGCACTGGCGTGTTTCCCGCCCAGACACCGACCGAGAGCCGGCCCAGCTCCGAGGCCGAGCAGTTGGTCGAGACCGCCGAGGAGATGCTCGGACAAGGGGATCTGGAAAAGGCTCTCGCGACCTTCCGCCAGGCCAAGGACGCACCCGGTAGCTCGTCGATGATCACCAGCGCGGCGCAGAACGGTGAGCGCAAGGTGCAAGAGGCCCTGGAGCGCGAAGGCATCCGCCTGAACACGGTGCCGAAACTGAATTGCAGCATGGATCAGCTGACCCAGCTCAGCATCTCCCCGCAGGAAGGTTTCATGCTGACCCGGGTCGACGGCAGCTACGATCTGAAATCAATTCTCAAGATGAGCCCGATGCCGCCAGTCGACGCACAGATGCTCGTCTGGCGCCTCAAGAAGCTGGGTCACCTCACGGTCTGAGAGGGTCCTATTGTGGCCTGAATAGGATCGAACCGCGGTCCGTACAGCTCTTCGGCCACGCTATCTCCGATCCGATTCTTCCCTGTCGCGATGCCTCCACCGATCTCCCGACTCACCGGCGAACCCAAGAAGACGGGTGAGTTTCCGGTCTATGGCCCGGCGCACCCCGGCTCGCCCTGGCGCTCGACCCTGCACGAGATCATCTTCGAAGCCGACACCCGCCTCGGCAAGATCTTCGACATCTCGCTGCTGATCTGCATCGTCGCCAGCGTCATCGCCGTTGTCTTGGAGAGCGTGGGCTCGATCCGGACGGCCTACGGCCCGGCGCTACGCGCTTTCGAGTGGGGCTTCACCCTGCTCTTCACCGTCGAGTACGTGCTGCGGCTGCTCGCTATCGGCCGGCCCTGGCGCTACGCGACCAGTTTCTTCGGGATCGTCGACTTGCTGGCAATCCTGCCGACCTACCTGAGCTTGCTCGTCGCCGGCACGCAATCGCTGGCGGTAGTCCGTGCCTTGCGCCTGTTGCGCATCTTCCGCATCCTCAAGCTGGCACATTTCGTCGGCGCCGAGCGCCTGCTCCAGGCGGCGATTCGCGCCAGCGTGCGCAAGATCGTCGTCTTTCTCGGTGCCGTCGTCACCCTGGTGTTGATCATCGGCTCCCTGATGTACCTAATCGAGGGCGAGGAGAACGGCTTCACCAGTATCCCGCAGAGCATCTACTGGGCGATCGTCACCATGACGACCGTCGGCTACGGCGACATCGCGCCACAGACGGTGCTCGGCAAGCTCTTCGCATCGACGGTGATGATCATCGGCTACGGCATCATCGCCGTGCCCACCGGCATCGTCACGGTCGAGATCGCCAACGCGAGCCAGTCGATCACCGCCCAGGCCTGTCCGCAATGCGCCGCTGATGGCCACGCCACCGACGCGATTTTCTGTAAGTATTGCGGCGCGAAGCTGTGAACTCATGAGTCCTTACCTCCTCGCCCTCGTCGTCTTCCTCGCCCTGCTGGTCGTTTACGACCTGCTGCAGCGCAAGCACGCGATCCTGCGCAACTTCCCTGTCATCGGCCACCTGCGCTACATCCTCGAGGCGGTCGGGCCCGAGCTGCGCCAGTACATCGTCACCAACAACGACGAGGAGCGCCCGTTCAGCCGCGATCAGCGCACCTGGGTCTACGCCTCGGCCAAGCAGCAGAACAACTACTTCGGCTTCGGCACCGACAACAAGATCGAGCTGGCGCCGCACTATCTGATCATCAAGCACAGCGCCTTCCCGCTCAACGACCCGCACAAGAGCGAGCCGGGCTACGACCCCGAGTACCGTGTCCCCTGCGGCAAGATCCTTGGCGGCTGGCGCGGCCGCGCCAAGGCGTTTCGGCCGCAATCGGTGGTCAATATCTCAGCGATGAGCTATGGCTCGCTCTCGGCCCCTGCCGTCAAGGCGTTGAACCAGGGCTGCGGCTTGGCCGGCTGCCTGCACAACACCGGCGAAGGCGGTGTCGCACCGCACCATCGGCACGGTGGCGATCTGATCTGGCAGATCGGTACCGGCTACTTCGGCTGCCGGGCCAAAGACGGCGGCTTCGACCGGGCGGCCTTTCTCGAAACCGTCGCCGCAACGCCAACCATTCGAGCGATCGAGATCAAGCTCAGCCAGGGGGCCAAACCGGGCCTCGGCGGGGTGCTGCCCAAGGCCAAGATCACCCCCGAGATCGCCGAGATCCGGCGCATCGAGCGCGGCAGCGACTGCATCAGCCCTTCGAGCCACAGCGCGTTTTCCGACGTCCCCAGCCTGGTCAACTTCGTCGAAGACCTGGCCGAGCAGACCGGCCTGCCAGTGGGCATCAAGTCAGCCGTCGGCGACCTCGATTTCTGGCGCGACCTGGCGCGCCACATGGCCGAGACCGGCCGGGGGGTCGATTTCATCGCCCTCGACGGCGGCGAGGGCGGCACCGGCGCCGCCCCCCTCACCTTCTCGGACCACGTCTCTCTACCGTTCAAGGTCGGCTTCACGCGGGTCTACAAGATCTTCGCCGAAGCCGAGCTGCACGAAAAGATCGTCTTCATCGGCTCCGGCAAGCTCGGCTTTCCGGAAACCGCCTTGCTCGCCTTCGGCCTCGGCGCCGACATGGTCGCCGTAGCACGCGAGGCGATGCTGGCGATCGGCTGCATCCAGGCTCAACGCTGCCAGACCGGTCACTGCCCCACCGGCGTCGCCACCCAGAACCGCTGGCTGATGCGCGGCCTCGACCCGACCTCGAAGGCCGCTCGCCTGGCCAACTATGTGCGCACCCTACGCAAGGAGCTCCTGCGCCTCTCCCGCGCCTGCGGGGTGCCCCATCCGACCCTGGTCACCAGCAACCACATCGAGATCCTCGACGACCGCTTCGGCGCGCAGCCGGCGCGTGACCTCTTCGGCTACGAGCCCCATTGGGGCCACCCCTCCGGCACCGACTGCGAGTGTCTGCCGGAACTCATGGCAACACTCGGCCAGGGCCAGGACGCTCTAAAGCGGCAGGAAGTTTGAGATGCAGATCGCCTTCGACGCTGACGACACCCTGTGGCACAACGAGTCGCTCTTCGATGTGACCCAGGAGAAAGTGGCCGCGCTGCTCGCCGACTGGGTGCCGGCGGCCGAGCTCGGTGATCACCTGAGCCGTATGGAGCGACGCAACCTGCGGCTCTTCGGCTACGGTGCAAAGGGCTTCACCCTGTCGCTGATCGAAACCGCACTCCAGGTCACCGATGGCAAGATACCGGGCACCGTCGTGCAGCAGATCCTCGACGCCGGCAAGGCGATGATCGAGCATCCGGTCGAGCTGCTACCCGGCGTCGCCGAGACCTTGGAGCAGCTCGCTGCCGAGCATCCGCTGCTCCTC
>JBCCGX010000563.1:0-6618 GCA_039029035.1 Acidobacteriota bacterium
CGAGAATCAGGTCGCGGCGCTCTTCCCAGCTGGGCCCTGGCGGAGCAAGGCCGGCAGTGTCTTCGGTCAAGACAGTACCTTCGGCGAAACGGGTCGCGATTTGCTGAAAGAGCCATGGATTGCGCGTTGCTCCGCGACCGATCATGACGCCATCGCAGCCGGTTTCGTTGCGCATGCGGGCAGCGTCTTCCGGCGTGCGGACGTCGCCATTGCCGAAGACCGGTATCGAGACGGCGTCCTTCAGCTTGGCGATCTCTCGCCAGTCGGCCCGGCCCTCGAACTTCTGACGTGCGG
This sequence comes from Acidobacteriota bacterium, assembly GCA_039029035.1. Taxonomy (GTDB): domain Bacteria; phylum Acidobacteriota; class Thermoanaerobaculia; order Multivoradales; family J023; genus JAAELT01. Next base: position 295 of record JBCCGX010000563.1, read on the forward strand.
TGCGTGCATGCAGTGCGATGGCATCAACGCCCTGGGCTTCACAAATGCGACCGAGCTCCAAGAAGTTCCGCCGCTGATCGTCGAGGCCAAGCCGGAACTTGACGGTCAGTGGGATCGAGATGGCCTGGCGCACGGTCGCGATAATCTCTTCCGCCAGTTGGAGATCCCCCATCAAAGCCGCTCCGGCGCAGCCTTTGAGAATCTTGTTCGCCGGACAGCCCATGTTGATGTCGCAAATGTCGGCCCCCCGCCGTTCGACCTCGCGTGCGGCCTCCGCCATCGTCGCGGCATCTGAGCCGTAGATCTGAATCGAGATCGGGCGCTCCTCTTCGCAGAAATGCATCCGGCGGAGGATCTGCCGGTCACCATCGACCAGTCCCTGGGAGCGGATGAACTCCATGGTCACGATGCCGACGCCGCCGATTCGCCGGACGATGAGGCGAAAGTCGCGGTCGGTCACGCCGGCCATAGGGGCGAGGATCAAAGGCGGGTCGACCGGGATGGAGTCAATCTTCAACATGGCAGATGGATTGTAATCGATTGAGGGTAAGATCCCGTCGCGATGGCTTGGTACAAAGATTGGTTCGGCGAGGAGTACCTCGAGCTCTATGCCCATAGGGACGCAGGCGAAGCGGATCGGCATCTCGATTTCGTCGAGCGCTTCCTGGCACCCAAGAGGCCTGCGCCCAGGGCGATTCTCGATTTGGCCTGCGGTGCCGGTCGCCATACCCAGGCCTTGCGCGAGCGCGGATACAGGACTCTCGGTATCGATCTCTCGCTGACGCTCCTGGCGCATCCACCTCAGGTGCCCAACGTCGCGGGTGATATGCGTCAACTGCCTTTCGCCGAAGGGTCTTTCGATTGGGTCCTCAACTTCTTCACCTCCTTTGGCTACTTCGACCGGGAGCGCGAGAACTTCCGCGTGCTGGAAGAGTTCGTCCGCGTGCTCAAACCAGAGGGGCGTTTTCTGATCGACTTCCTCAACCGTGAGGTCGTCATTGCCAACCTGAAAGCGCGGGAAGAACAGGTCATCGCCGGCCGGCGGGTGCAGATCGAACGTTGGTACGATGAGGCCACTCGGCGCATCAATAAGAAAATGCGTCTCGAAACGCCTGGCAAGGCAACCCGAACCTACCTCGAGAGCGTAAGGGCCTACAGCCGCGACGAAGTACTGATCGGTTCGCGATGGGCCGGTCTGGAAGTCGACGGTTTGTATGGCAATTTCCAGGGGGAACCTTTCGATCGTGACAGCGAACGCCTCATCCTCGTCGGGCACAAGCCAGCCTGACCTCTCGCCACTCGGGCTAGACCTCTTGGGTGGCTCACGCCTGCCGCCCCTCCCCACCGCCTTCCTGCAAGGTCGCGATCGCGATCTCTTGGCGCCGGTGCGGTTCCTCCCTCCCGGCGAGCTTCCGGCCGAACCCTTGCCGCAGATCGATCGCACTCGGCTGGCCCAAGCCCTCGAAACAGCGAACGCGGCCTACGGTCATCCGGCTGCGGCGCGCCAAGCCGCGCTCTTGGCTGATCCGGCAACGCGAGTCGTCGTCACCGGTCAACAGCCCGGTCTCTATGGTGGACCGCTGTACGCTCTCAGCAAGATGGTTGCAGCGGTTCTCTGGGCCGAGGCTATCTCGGCCACCGGTGTACCCGCGGTGCCGGTCTTCTGGGTGGCGACCGAGGACCACGATTGGGCGGAAGTTGCCCAGGCCAAGTTCCTCACCCGCAAGGGGGTTCTCAAACTCGATCTCGGCGCTGACCCGGCCCCGCTTCTGCCGGTTGGCATGAGGACCTTCGGACCCGGGCTCACGGCGATCGAGAACGAGCTGGCTCTCGCGCTGCCCCACCAGTACCGGCCGGATGCGCGCTTCGGCGAGGCTTTCTGCCGCCTCATGGCCGCGGCTCTGGGGGAGCGGGCGCCGCTGATGCTCGACTCCATGCTGCCTGAGGTCAAACAGCTCCAGCGGCCTTGGCTACAGCGCCTGGTGGATCAGCGCCAAGAGGTCGCTGCGGCCCAGGCCTCGGCGGACGCCGCGGTCCAGAGTCGGGGTTACGTACTGCAAGTCAAGCCGCAACCCGATGCCAGTCCGCTCTTCATGTTGCATGGCCAGGAGCGCCGTCGAATCCTGTGGACCGAGGACGGCGGCTATGCCCTTCGCGGCCTCGAAGACGAGCCCAAGCCGCTCAGTGAGCTGCAGCGGATCATCGCCGAGAATCCGTCGGTGATCAGCCCCGGAGTCCTCGCTCGGCCGGCCATTCAGGATGCTCTGCTCGGGACGACGTTGCAGGTCATGGGGCCAGCGGAACTGACCTACATGTCGCAGGTCGCCCCGGTCTACTCTGTGCTCGGCATCTCGCCACCCTGGACGTCGCTGCGTCCCCAGGCACTGATTCTCGAAGAACGACAGGCTGGCTACCTCGGCGAGCTGGCGATCTCGCTCCAAGAGCTGAGCGACAGCTCCTTGGATCAGCTGGTGGCCGATCGGCTCGGCGAGGATGTGATCGGACCCGTTCGGGACCGGATCGAGCAATTGCTGGACTCTTTGACCGAGCCGTTGATGGCCATCGATCGAGGGCTCGAGAATCCACTTCGAAAGACGCAAGCCCACATCACCCGCGGCCTCGATCAGCTGAATGGCAAAGTCGCCAAGGCGGTTGCTCGCGGGCATGAAGTCTGGCTACGGCGACTCCAGCAGGTTCGGCAAGCCTGCTTTCCAGAGGGGCACCTACAAGAGCGGGTCTTGTCAGTCGGCTACTTTCTCGATCGCCATGGTCCTGCCTTGGCCGGGTCCTTTTGCGATCAGCTCGGGCTCGACCCGCGCCACCTGCACATCATCCGCATCTCGGTGAGTGATCGAGGGCGCGAGGCCAGCCAGTGAAGCTCGATGTCCTGGCGATCGGTGCGCATCCTGACGACGTGGAGCTCGCCTGCGGAGGTACGGTGGCACTGCTCGCAGCGCAGGGCAAGAAGGTCGGAATTCTCCACTTGACGCGAGGCGAGCGTGGCACGCGGGGCACCGTTGAGGAGCGAGAAATCGAAGCTCGGGCTGCGGCCGATGCCCTGGGCGCGGTGGATATGGCGTTTCTCGACTGCGGAGACGGCGCCTTGCGCCGCGGAGAGGCTGAGGAAGACGCCTTGGTCGAGGTCTTAAGGTCGTGGCGCCCGGAGATCCTCCTCGGCCCGACACCATCGGACCGTCACCCGGATCACGGGCGAGCGCACCGCCTGGTGGCCGATGCCGCGTTCTATGCTGGCCTAGCTCGCCGTGGAGAGGGGGCTCCACACCGTCCCGGAGCAGTGTTCTCTTACATGCAGCACGATCCCTTCACACCAGCCTTCATCACCGATGTCAGCCCGGTCTGGGAGAAGAAGATGGCGGCCCTGGCGGCCTATGACAGCCAGCTCTATCGTCCGGACTCGGATCGAAACGAGCCCATGACCAAGGTATCGAGTCCCGACTACTGGCTCGCGGTCGAAGGGCGCGCGCGCCATTTCGGTCAGATGGTCAACGCGACGTTCGGTGAAGCTTTTTGGAGCCGCCTGCCTCTTGCCATCACTGATGTGATGCAGCTCTTGCCCGGTGGACTACGTTGAGCCATAGGCTCTGCTATGTTGAGTGCCTGCGAAGGACTCGGGTACACTGCCCCAGACTTCTTGTTCAGAGCACCTTAGAGGAGAAACGTTGATGAGTGATGAGCCGGCTGCCCCACCGCCTTCCGATCCACCACCGCCGCCACCCTCTGACGCTCCTCCTCCACCCTCTGATCCTCCGCCACCACCACCCGCGGACCCAGCGCCTCCGGCGCCGCCCGCTCCGAGCCAGCCTGCGGGAAGTCAGTCCGACAACCGGACTTTGATGATCATCCTGGCCTATCTGGGGCCCTTTGCGCTGATTCCCTTTCTCGCTGAGAAAGACGACCAGGATCTGCAGTGGCACGCGAAGCACGGACTCGTGCTCTTCGGAGCCGATATCGTCGTCTCCTTCATCGTCGGCCTGGTGGGAATGACGACCTGCCTGGGCTGCATTATTGCCTTCCCCGCATGGATCGCGATCGCCGCAGTCCACATCATCTGCATGGTCAAGGGCGTCAACGGCGAGCGGTTCCTGATCCCAGGCCTGAGTGAGTTTGCCGACAAATTCTGAACAGCAAACACAGCCTGAACAGCCGACACCGTCTGAGCTGGCGACACAGCCTGGGCGGCCTAAACCGTCGGGGCAGCCTACAAAGCCAAGGTCGCGGCAACGACCTGAGTCGCGATCACGGCGTGGGCTGTGGCTCGGTCTTACGCTGGCTGTGATCCTCGGCCTCGGCTCGGATCTCAGGCGTCCGGCCGAGGCGCAGCTCAGTGCTCGGGTTCTGCTGGCCGGCATCCATGCCTACCAGGCGACGTTGTCGAAGCTGATGCCGGCGGCCGGCGTACGATGTCGGTTCCAACCAACCTGCAGTCACTATGCCGAAGGTAGTATCCGCAAGCATGGTGCGTGGCGGGGGACCGGGTTAGCGGCCTGGCGGATTCTGCGTTGTGGACCCTGGACCGAGATCGGAACGGTTGATCCGCCTTGAGCGGAAAATTCTGACAGCACGACTCTCTCAAACGGTAATGAAGCCAATCTATCTCACCGAGATCCGTCGTCTGGACGATCAAGCGCAGCTGCGGCTCACCTGGTCCGATGGACACACAGCGGACTTCGATTTCGACTATGTCCGGGGATACTGCCCGTGTGCCGGTTGTCAGGGGCACGGATCGCTGCGCATCGATTTCCATCCGCCGCCGCAACCGGTGCAGCCCGAGCGGATCGAACCGGTCGGCAACTACGCGATCTCGATCGTCTGGTCAGATCACCATGCGACGGGGATCTACCGGTTCGAGTTTCTGCGCGAGATCTGTCCTTGTGCGGAGTGCCAAACCGCGCGATCTCCCGGTGCCTCTTCGGACTAACTCCGGTCCCCGACAGCTGCTAACATCGCCGCCATGGCTGGGGACAACTCAACGAGGAAGATCGAGAAAGTACTCGTCGCAAATCGCGGCGAGATCGCAGTGCGCATCCTGCGAGCCTGCAAGGAACTGGGCATCCGAGGCGCGACGATTTTCTCGGACGCCGATCGTTCGAGCTTGCCGGTTCTCTTGGCGGACGAGGCCTATCGCATCGGCCCGGCGCCATCGAACGAGAGCTACCTGCGGGCCGAGGCCATCGTCGAATTGGCCGCTAAGATCGGCGCGGACGCCATCCATCCTGGGTACGGATTCTTGGCCGAGAACGCCGACTTCGCTCAGCTCGCGGCAGACAAGGGGGTTGCCTTCATTGGCCCTCCCCCCTCGGCGATCGCTGCCATGGGGTCGAAGATCGAGAGTCGGCGGTTGATGATCGACGCAGGCGTCCCCGTCGTTCCGGGCGGTCGCGACCCGTTGAGCTCGGTCGCAGAGGCCGAGAAAGCGGCTGCATCGATCACCTATCCGGTTCTATTGAAGGCCTCGGCGGGTGGCGGCGGAAAAGGCATGCGCCTCGTGCGCTCGGCCGAGGAGCTCCCGACAGCATTCCGTGAGGCCCAAGCGGAAGCGGCGGCGAGTTTCGGTGATGAGACCGTCTATCTGGAAAAATTCGTCGAGGATCCGCGGCACATCGAGATCCAGATCCTCGGGGACAGCTTTGGCAACATCGTTTCGCTTGGCGAGAGAGAGTGCTCGATCCAGCGCCGCCACCAGAAAGTGATCGAGGAAGCCCCTTCGCCAGTCGTCGACGCCGATCTCCGCCGACGTATGGGAGAAGCCGCCGTCAAGGCCGCGCAAGCGGTGGGTTACACCAATGCCGGTACCGTCGAGTTCTTGCTCGACCGGCACGGTGACTTCTACTTTCTCGAGATGAACACCCGCCTGCAGGTCGAGCATCCGATCACCGAGCTGGTCACCGGGGTCGACCTCGTCGTCGCCCAGATCCGTATTGCGGAAGGTGAGCGTCTCGATGCGGACCTCGAGAACCTGGAGCCCCAGGGGCACGCCTTCGAGGTCCGTCTCTATGCCGAAGACCCCTACCGCGGCTTCGTACCCTCGCCGGGCAAGATCGAGATGCTACGTTTGCCCGAGGGGCCAGGCGTCCGCAACGATTGCGGCGTCATCGGCGGATCCGAGGTTTCGATCTACTACGATCCGATGCTCGCCAAGCTGATTGTCTGGGGGCACGATCGTGAGCATGCCATGGGCCGTCTCGAACGAGCACTCAGAGAGCTGAAAATCGAGGGCGTTCAGACCACGGCGCCGCTCTTCTTGCAGATTCTCCGCGACCCCGACTTTCGCCGTGGGCAGTTGGATAACGGCATGCTGGACCG
>JBCCGX010000564.1:0-6590 GCA_039029035.1 Acidobacteriota bacterium
CATCCAAGCCGAGATCGACGGTCAACCCTACGAGACCTTTCACCAACTGACCTGGAACACCTACGCCTCGGTGTTCGAAGAGTCCCTGCTCGATCGCCGAGCCGACGCTCGATTGGAGCTCTACTACGGCGCCGACGACGAAGAGGCACTCCGCCTGGTACGGCGTAGTGCCTTCGACGAGGAGATTCAGCCGACCCGCCGAACCTGGCACCTCGGCGAGCGGATCGAGGTCACCATCGAGGTCGCTGCCGAAGGCGAAGACACCTGGCAGAAGGTGGCCGAAGCGACCTTCGAGCGCTAGCCGAAACACCCCCGTCGCCGGCAGCGGATCGCGGTCCACTCAGCCCTGGACGAGCCGACGACCGCTCGGCAAACTTCAAGTCGTGCCGGTGCTGGATCTCATCGCATAACCTGCTCCGGCGAGGACGGTCCCCAGTCCACCCAGGAAGGCGCCGACAATCACGCCGACGTCGATCGAAACGGTGATCGTCAGGCTCGGATCGTTGATCTTGTGGAGCGTCGCAAAGACGATACCGAGAGCCAGGAACGTCACCAGAGTCGCGGCACCTATGAAGAGATAGATCAGCTTGCTGGTTGCCTTGTCATCCATTCGAGCTGTCCTCCTTTCGATCGCTCGGATCAACTACCCGGCAGCTTGTACGACAGACCGAAGTGCGCCGAGAGCTCGTCGTCGACATCGCCGAGGAATCGGCTGTGGTTGGCATAGGTCAGGGACAGCGGCAGCGCTACGCCGGAAGGCAAGGGAATCTCGTAGGTCAGGACGCCCACTAGCCGGTCGCGCCGCTTCGGATCATCGGAGACGTCGACGTACTCGACCGAGGCATGGAGCTTGGGGAAGACCTTCTGGTCGTTGATCTTCATCTCGTGCCAGGTGGCGTTGCGGTGGTATTCGAACTTGGCGGAGATCTCCGTGGCGCGAGGAAGATCGAGAGCCACCGCCACCGCGGAGTTGTCTTCGCCGAAGGTTCGCGAGAACATGTAAGGATCCCGCTCGGCGTAGGTGAACGAGAAAGTCATTTTGTTCTCGGCCTCGACCTCCCGGGTCGACAGGCTGCCGACGGTGTCGTAGAAGGCCCGCCGCCAGGCATCGCCTTGCTTGCCCGCCGCCCTGCGCAGCAGGGTATTGAGGTTGTTCAAGCCCTTCTCGTAGCTCAGCTTGACGTTCCAGCCGCTGCGCCCGATCGCCTCGGCGCGATCCCGAATCTCGGCACTGAGGATGAGCTGGGGCTGGTTGTCGATCAGGAAAGGCAGCCAGTCGAGGGCATCGAGCTTCTTGTCCGCCTCGACGACCCGCGCGACAGAGCTCTGCCAGGCTTTCAGGCAACCTGGCCAGCGGTTGCTCAAGGCCCTGGCGATGGCGTCGATCGGCTGTGCATAGAGTTGCGCTCCGGCCGGGAGGTTCAGTCCGGCGTCTGCCGCGGCCTCACAGTCCTGGATCGAGTCGCTGTCGGCGGCGCTAGAGAAGGTCCCCGATGCGAGGGTGGGCAGGATGTCCCTCTCGACCAGAGCCCGGTAGTTGTCATACGAGCGCCCGAGCAACCAGCGATCGTGCTTCGTCGCCTTGCGCTCGAAGCCGAAGCTGGCCTTGAAGGTGAGATCGTCGCTCTCGTCGAGACCCGTCTCCAGCGCCTCGCTGGCCGCCGCCCGCTCCGCTTCGGGAATCTCGTTGAGCACCAGCTCGCCAGCTTGGGGCTCGGTCGCCGTGACGCTCAAACCCAGGGACCCAAGGCTGCCGGAGCGGATCGGATTGAAGCGGATCGTCAGGGACCGGTCGTCCTCCGAGGTGCTCACCCCGTCGATCGCGAAGCTGAACAGCGAGAGGTAGTCCTCGATCGAATCCCGCAACTGGCTGCCGAAACCAGCTTCGGTGCTCGCCGGGCTCGCTGCCTGCATCCTGCGCGTCGCCGCGGCGCTGCTCTCGCCATCGAAGCGCCCGTCCGCCGAAGCCTTCTCGTGCTGCTCCGCGCAGGCGGCGTACTCCGTCAGGTACGCGGAGAGTGCCAGGTCGGACTCGGGATCCGGACATGGCGTCTGAGACCACGCGGCCGGCGCCGCGGCAAGCGCCATCGTCAGGGTCAAGGTCAAGTGGCGCAACATCACGGCCTCCTCGCAGCGGTCACCGCCCAGGACCCGGCGAGACCCGCCGCGCCCACCGGGGTGCAGGGCCCTTGGCAGTGGGTCCCGGGGTTGCACGTCGCGGGGGCTCCCCGCAACGAGATCTGGGTGTCGATCGCACCATTGCTGGTCGTCACCAGTTGGAGCTCGCAGCGGTACCCCTCCGGCACGGTCCACTGTACCCCCTGGCGCAGCTGCGCCGAGTCGAAGCTTCCTCCTGGGAGTCGCTCGGCAGTGCGGTCGCGGTTGAACAACATGTAGATCAAGCTGTACTGCTGCGCCGGATCGGCGCTGCTCGCGGTCATTCCGACGACGGTGTCGCCGGAAAATCGCCACCAGTCCATGCATCTGGGCATCACATCCTCCTGTTCCGGCCGATGAACTCCGGCCTGCCTGGATAGACGGACACCGGTCTCGCATTCCAACGGCTCGTCTGCCGCGCTGACTCGATGGCGCCTTCTCCCAGGTTCACCGATACCCAGCGCACTCGGCCAGGCGAATACCCCACCCGGGTACAGTTTTTCTGCCCGGTCACGGAGACCGACCTGGTGTCCCGCATAGCCCGGGCCTTCATGCCCGGCGGCCGGCGGGGCGATGTGCCTGGCGACCGGTGTCAGGCACCTACTCTGATCAGCTTCCAGCTGGCGGCGGTGACGGCCATACCTAAGAAACGGAAGGCTGCAGAGACGATCGGAACGCCAGCCCGCTGCCCGTCACCCGGGTTCAGGGTCGAGCCGCCCACTCGTAGGCGATCAACGAGCTCGAGGTGCGGACATAAACGCGATTCTCCTGCGCCGCGAGATGGGCCCAGGTGTGCTCGGCGACCTTGCGCGTATCCAGCTCGCGCAGGCCTTCAGGATCGAAGGGAAGCAGCTTCAGATCCCCATCGCCGGTCAGCATGAGCAGCCTGGAGCCGCGGCCAACGAGGCTGGCGTAGGCTCCGAAGCTTTCCTTCGAGATCCAGGCCTCCCGCCGATTCTTCAAATCGAGCAATGCCAGACGCCCGTTCTTGAGATGAAGGTAGGCGTGATCGCCAGCAACCACCGGGCTCGACATGTTGCCATGGACCCGGCTGCGCCAGATCTCTTCGACCCTGAACGTGCCTTTCGACTGCGCGACTTTGTAGAGCACCGTGCCGCTGCTTTCCGTGCTGACGAGCACCCGATCGCCCCAGATGACTGGCGTGATGTTGGGCGAGTCGTCGACGTCGCGATTGGGGACAACTCTCCAGAGGACCGCGCCAGTTCGCGGGTCGACGCCGATCAGGCCTTGGACCGTGTTCGCGACGATCTGCTCTGTGCCCGAGAGCTTGGCCAGGATCGGCGAACCGTAAGCTTCGAGCTCATCCTCAGCCTCGCCCCCCGCCGTGGCATACAGATTGAAAGATCGCCAACGCACCTCTCCGCTCTCCCGATCGAGACCGAACAGCGACCCGGCGGCCTGGACGTAGACCGAATCCGCAGTGACTAGCGGAGAGGTCGAGCAACCGAATTCGGGCACCGGTGTCGCGAAACGGGTGGGAAAGTCGAGACTCCACCGCAACTCACCCGTCTGGCTGTCGAGGCTGTAGAGATGTTCACCGATGCCGAAGAAAAGAAGATCGTCGCCTTCGACGGCTGGGGTGGATTTCGGCCAGCTCCCGTGCTTGCTCATGAACGCCGGCATGGCAAAGCTGACGGGCCAGGAGCGGCTCCAAAGGCGCTGCCCTGTGGTGGCGTCGAGCGCTGTGACGCCTTCTGTCCTTGCGTCATGGCTCACAGTCACGTAGACCGTGCCGTCTTGCACGACGGGACTCGAGTAGCTCGCACCGAGGTCGTCCACCCGCCAGGCCTGGCGCAAGACCGATTCCGCCAGGGAGTCGGGCCAGGCGATCCCGGGCGAAATGCCGTCGCGGTTCGCGCCCCGCCACTGGTTCCAGCTCTGGCCGTGAGCCGCGCTCGGAGCTGCCACAAGCAGCGAGACCACCGCGGTCATGACAACTCGCTGTCCGCAGCGAGAACGGGTCACCTGCGAAGGCGATCGATTCGCTGATCGAAGGCTCGAAGGGCTATGCAACAGGTTTGAAGTGCTCGGAAACATGGTTACCTCGAGGGTTGTGAGTCAGAGACCGGCTCGTGCCTTGCAGGCTCGAGCCGGGCGATGCAAACGCACGGCATGGCTCCGGCTCCGAAGAGTGCCGGTGTGTTCAAGGTTTGCCATGGGTCGAAACTAGGTGATCGAAGGTCAACCGCTCGTCACCTAGTAATCAAAAACTCATCAAAAGCGCTTCGGCCAGCGCCTGTGAGTCTTCGATCGCGTCAGCTGCAACTCGAGGACTAGCTCGCTCGATCGGGCGTCAGCTCGATGGTGGCGATCGTGCCCTGGGGCTCGTGCTCCGCGAGGTCCAGGCACCAGCCGTAGTGTTGGCAGAGCTCACGAAGGATCGTCAAGCCGAATCCATGGGTGGCGCGGTCGGGCTCCGAATCTTCGCGCTCGGGTCGGTAGCCTGGTCCCGTATCGGCAACGGTGAGCCGATTGGCCGAGGCGCGGAGGGTCACCGAGCCCTCTTGGGTTGAATAGAACGCGTTCTTGACCAGATTGGCGATCGCCACCGCGAGGATCTGCTCGCGCACCGCGAGCTTCAAACCGGGTTCGATGTCGATCCGCACGGCGACGTCGCGCTCGGCGAGCAGGTGGCGATGCGCCTCGACCACTCGATGGACGATGGGCTCGATCTCGATCGGTTCGGCCTGCGTCCCGGGATCGGCTCGCGCCAGCCAGAGAAAGGTCTCGATCAACTCCTCCATCTGCTGCACCGCGCGTTCGACGCGACGCAGCCGACTGGCCGCTGGTGGGGAGAGGGACTCGTACTGCAGCAGCTCCGTCGCACTGCGGATGACGGTGAGCGGTGTCCGCAGCTCGTGGCTGGCGTTGCGGGTGAACTCCCTCTCGCGCTGGACGAACGCGTCGATCGTCCGCATGGATCGCTCGATGGAACGGCCGAGATGGGCCACCTCGATCGGGTCGCGGCGCCGGGCCAGAGACTCCGCCAGACGAGCCGGGTCAGGCTCGCTGGCGACCAGATCGGCCAAACGCGTCAGCGGCTGGAGCACGGCCAGGCTGTAGCGCCGGGCCCAGAACAGACCAACGGCAAGGACCGCTGTGCCAGCGACGATGAAGGCCAAGAGCTCCGAATGCCACCCTTCGTAGTCTTCGAATCGGCGAACGTCGTAGACCATGTAGATGCGATCGTCGAGCCCAGCCGACTCTCGCACGGCGACCATGTACTCCTCGCCGGCAAACAGATCTTTGTTGATCCCGTGCAACCCCGGTGGAAGGTGCGCGGCGCGTTGACGGAGGTCCTCGGGCAGCGAAGCCTCGCCCACATGGACGCTGAAGAAGCGGCTGGCGACCGGCGGCGGGACAGTGCCGGCGAGCACCTCCGGGTGGCTGGCGAGATACGACTCGAGCTCCAGCTCGATCTGGCGCAGCAGCAGGCGATCCTCTTGCCAGGTCGAGGTCCAGCTGGCAAGCCCGGCATAAATCAAGACCAAAACACCGCCGAAAGTCCAGAAGGCGAGCTGTAACGATCGGCCCAAGGAAGTTCGCCCTACCGTCTGGCTTTCGCGGCCCTCATTCGAGCCCGAGGCCTCCGCCTGCGAGAATCGATGCATTGCGCTCTTCTAGCGGGTTCGGCGATCGCTGAGCCGGTAACCGAGACCGTGCACCGTTTCGAGCAAGGGGCGGTCGAAGGGTCGGTCGAGCACTTGCCTGAGATTGTAAATGTGAGTCCTAAGGGCGTTGCTGTCGGGCGGCTCGTCACCCCAGATCCTGCTCTCGAGATCGGCGCGGGTCAGAAGGTTCGGCGACGCCTGCATCAGCTCCTGGAGGAGACGGATACCCATCCGGTTCAGGTCCAGCACCTCGCCCTGGCGCCGAGCGATCAGGGTCCCCAGATCGAGCTCGAGGTCGGCGACGACCAGCACACGCTGACGGTTCTGCCCACGCTTGACGATCGCTGCTAGGCGGGCACCGAGCTCTTCGAGGGCAAATGGCTTGACCAGGTAGTCGTCGGCACCGAGGTCGAACCCGCGCAGTTTGTCGTCCAAAGTATCGCGAGCCGTCAGCATCAGGATCGGCACCTGGCGGCCGGCGTCCTCGCGCAGACGGCGACAGAGGGTGAACCCGTCGAGCCCCGGCAGCATAAGATCGAGAATCAGCGCGTCATACGCCTCGGTCACCGCCAGGTGTAGGCCCGTGACCCCGTCGAAGGCGAAGTCGACGGTGTGACCGTTGAGCTCGAGATAGTCGCCGATGTTGCTGGCGAGGTCGCCGTTGTCTTCGATGATCAGAACGCGCATTCTGGCCTCCAGGTCGGACCCGAGCCGCGGAGCACGGAAGAGAATACAACGCCGAGCTCGATCGAGGAGCTCTTCGCGTCAGCGTGGAGGGCTCCTGCGCTAGAACCGCAGTCC
>JBCCGX010000565.1:0-6574 GCA_039029035.1 Acidobacteriota bacterium
ACTCGGCGAAACATATTCAGGGCTCGACAGAGACCCTGGCCCGAGGCAGCGATTCCCAGAGTCGCAGCATCATCGATGCCTCCGACACGATCCGCGGCATGGCGGGAGCGATGCAGAGCGTCTCGTCGAGTGCCGTGCGCGCGGCCGAGGTGGCGCGGGTAGCGCACGAGAGCTCCCTGCGCGGCGCCCAGGCCGTGGTACAGACCGCGCGCGGAATGAACAACGTGCGCCAGGAAGTTCAGCAGACCTCCAAGCGAATCAAGCGCCTCGGCGAGACCTCACAAGAGGTCGGCGAGATCGCCAGGCTGATCAACGACATCGCGGATCGTACTGGCATGCTAGCCCTGAACGCCTCGATCCAGGCCGCCTCAGCGGGCGAAGCGGGGCGCGGATTCGCCGTCGTTGCGGCCGAAGTCGAACGTCTGGCGGTCCGCGCCGCGGAGGCCACCAAGCGCATCGACGAGCTGATCAACACCATCCAAGGCGAGACCAGTGAGGTCGTCATCGCCATGGAAGAGACGACGCGCGAGGTGGTCAACGGTTCGACTCTGGCGAGCGAAGCCGGTCAGACCCTGGCCGAGATCGAAGATGTCTCCAAACAGCTGGCTGATCTGGTCGAGACCATCTCCGAAGCGTCGACCCGGCAAGCCGGAGCCAGCGAAGAGATCGCGCAGAGCATGACCAAGATCTCCGGGGTTTCGCAGCAGACGGCTTCCGGCAGTCGCGACGCGGCAGAATCGGTTCAGGACCTGGCAGCTCTGGTCGACCGACTGCACGATTCGGTGAGAACCTTCAGACTCCCCGACCGGGCGGCCTAGCGACGCGTCGAGGCAACCGATCGATTCTCAGGAGAGCTCGTATGACGCTCGACCCGGCGATCAAGAAAGTTTGGATCGAGATCCAAAAAAAATCCGCCCGACCAGTGAACGCGATCGGCCTCGAGATCGAGCCCCGGGACCAGGCAACGCTCGAGGTTTGGAAGCGCGAAGGCATCGATCAGTTCAGGAAGAGATAGAACAGGATCCCCGACGATGAGCAAGACCATTCTGGTAGTTGACGACAGCGCAACCGATCGGCGACTGATCACCGATGCCCTCACCGGGCAAGGTTACGAGATCCTCACGGCGAAGGACGGTGAAGAGGCACTCGAGATCGCCGGACAGCACCTCCCCCAGCTGGTGCTTCTCGACATCGTCATGCCCGGGAAGAACGGCTTTCAGGTCTGCCGGCAGATCAAGTCGGGCGCCGAGACTCGGGATACCCGGGTGGTCCTGGTCTCCAGCAAGACCCAAGAGTCGGATCGATTCTGGGGCATGAAACAGGGGGCGGACGGCTACCTGACCAAACCCTTCGACGACAGCGAGCTGCTGGCGACGGTCGCGGAGCTGCTCTGAAGCGCCGTGCGCCAGGCACCGCCTGATCGATAGCCAACAGCTCGCACCGGATCGAGGCCCAGATCGTATGGACATCGAGGTTGATCGCATCGCCAACGAGACAACGGACGGTAGTAGGGAGTCTACCCTGGACGACCTGGTCCGATGTCTGGATGACGAGCTCGCGGCAGCTGATCGAGTCGCCGATCGAGCGGCTCCCGAGCCATCGCTGTCCGACGACCTGATGATCCGATTCTCCGTCGGAGAGCTCGTCCTCGCGGCAACGGTCGATCAGATGAGCGAGATCGAGGCGGTACCTGCCCTCACCTTCGTGCCCCGGCTGCCCCCGGTCGTGCGCGGCCTGGCGAACCTACGCGGTCAGATCATCGTCGTCCTGGATTTGACGCGCCACCTCGATGCAGTTCAAGAGGCGACCCTGGAGTCGGCCGCCCGCCGCATCATCGTTCTCGACCAGGACCGCCTCGAGCGTCCTTATGGCGTCTTGGTCGATCGTGTCTTCGGTATCGGCCCCTTCGATCGGGGCCGTTCGAGACCGCACGCCCCCTCTCTGCCCGACTCGCTCAGGCCATTTCTCATCGGCTCCATCGAGACGAAGACAGACGAAGACATCCCGATGATCGATTTGGCCTCCTGGGCGCGCTCTGTGGGAGCCGCGGACGGATGACTCGTCGAGTCAGCCACGAGGTCTTGAGCGGCTTCTACTCGGAAGTGCTTGGATACCTGCCACGAATTCGCGGCAGCATCGAGTCTTTCACTCGCCAGCCCTCGCGACCGGAAGAGCTACGCGAGGCGTATCGCCTGCTGCACTCGATCAAGGGAACCGCGGCGCTGGTCGACCTGGTCGAGCTGAGCCGGATCGCCGACCGCGGCGAAATGCTGCTCGACGAGATCATGACGGGCCGGCAGCCCTTCGACGCCGAGGCCGAGAGCCGCCTCCTGGTCACGGCCGAGAGGTTGAACGACAGCCTGAACGACAGCCTGGCGACCGTCTCAGACGAGAGTCCGGCCACTGTTGCGACCGCGAGCTCCGGCCCGGTCGAAGCCCCGGTCACGGGGCGGCCGTACCCTGCACCTGCCGAGGCCAGTGCGACAGAGGGTGAGCCGCTGGATGCCGAGTTGTTGGGCACGGTGAGGGAAGAGTTTCGCGGCTATCTGGAATCTATCGGCACCCAGCTGCAGGCCTTCGACGGCGATCGGACACGCAACGACCGACTCGCCGCCATCCGCCGCCCCCTGCACACCCTGAAGGGAACTGCCGGCATCGTCGGTCTGGTCGAAGTCAGCCACCTGGCTCATCGCATGGAAGATCTGCTGGCCGAGCTCGATCGGAAGGCCCGCGCAGTGAGTGACCAGGACCTCCAACTCTTGCTGCAGGCGACAGATCTGCTGCACGACCTGGCGGACAGCGGACGACCGACGCCTGTCCTCGCGGCCCGCATCAAAGCTCTCGATAGAGCTTTCGAAGCAGCGACACCCCGCCCATCGACGCCGGCCACGGAGCCGGTCGAAAAGCCGACCGGGGAGATCGCGCTTGGCGTCGAGCCGCTGACCGGCGACGAGCCCCAGGGACTGGCCGTGACAGCGCCAGCCCCGGCCGCCCTGCCCGACGCATCGATTCTGCGCGTTCGCGCCGACCGCCTCGATGGCGTCTTCCAACTACTCGGTGACATCACACTCCAGCGCGCGGGCTTCGATCGCCAGGTCAGCCACATGAACGAGCTCCGAGGAGAGCTGCAGCTCAACCTGCGCCGCCTCGGCCGGGTGGCCCGGCAGCTGACCACCGAGCTCGATTCAGGGGGGCTGGGCCTCGGCGGCATGCCGAGCTCGAATCCGGGCGAAGCCGCGGCTGAGGCCGAGTTCGACAGTCTCGAGATGGATCGCTACACCCAGCTGAGCGTCTTGTCGAGACAGCTCGAGGAAGCGGCGACCGATTCCGCCACCGTCGGCAGTGAGCTCGAGAACCTGGTCCGGGAAGTCGAGGGCTTTCAGAGTCGGCTCGGCGGGCTGACCCGAGACGTTCGAGAGCGGTTGGCCCAGCTGCGCACGGTCCGCTTCGGCACCTTGAGCCCGCGGCTGCATCGGACCGTGCGAGTGACCGCCGGCAAGCGTGAGCGCCGCGTCGCTTTGGAGCTCGAAGGCGAAGGAGTCGAGCTCGACAAGAACGTTCTCGAGCAGGTCGCCGAGCCCCTGCTCCATCTCTTGCGCAATGCCGTCGATCACGGCATCGAGCCGCCGGATCTGCGAAGGGCGGCGAACAAGCCGGAAGAGGGTCGGATCACCGTAGGGGTCACATACCAAGGCACCGAAGCCTTGATTCGGATTGCTGATGACGGTGCCGGTCTCGATACCGAACGACTGCGCGAGCAAGCGGTGAGGCTAGAACTTCTGCCTCCGGAGGAAGCGGCAGCGGCAGCTCCTCGAGACCTCCATCAGCTGGTCTTCGAGCATGGCCTGTCGACGGCCCGGGAGTTGAGCGAGGTGTCGGGTCGGGGTATCGGCCTGGAAGCGGCCGCCGCGACGGTTCGCCGCCTGGGCGGCAACCTCGAGGTCGAGTCGGCGCCGGGACAGGGTACGACCTTCACCATTCGCCTGCCCGGCAGCCAATCGATCTTACGGGTCTTGCTGGTCGAGACCGGCGGCGAATCGCTGGCCATTCCACTCCCCACGATCCATCGCGTCGAATCGGTACCGCGAGCCGACCTGACCGATGTCGAGGGACAACGCCAGGCGCAGGTCCTGGGCGAGTCTTTGCGCGCCATAGAGCTCGGTGAGGCCTTGGGACTGCCACCGCGCAGAGTGGACGGATCGGCGAGCATCCCGACGATCATCGTGGAGCTCAGCGACCAGCGGCTGGCATTGCTGAGCGAGCGAATTCTCGGCGTCCAAGAAGTCGTCGCGCGGCCGCTATCTGAGCTCTTCTCCCAGCGCTTACATGGATTCGGCAACGCGGCTTTGACCGGCGAAGGACGGGTCGTGCTGGTGGTCAATCCGACCGATCTGCTGCGCTCCGGCCCGATACCCGAAGCGGTCTCGCCAGTCCTGCGCCGACCCAAGCAACCGGAGATCCTGATCGTCGATGATTCCCTCAGCGTGCGCAAGGTTTTGCGTCGACTGATGGAACGACAGGGTTGGCGTTGTTGGACAGCGCGCGACGGCGAGGAGGCGCTCGACCTCCTACCCCACGCACGTACGCCGGACTTGGCGATCGTCGACTTGGAGATGCCGCGCATGGACGGCTACGAGCTGACCCGCGCCTTGCGCCTGCGGCGGGCCACGCGCGAGATGCCGCTCCTGATTCTCACCACCCGGGCAGGAGAGAAACACCGCCGCAAAGCGTTTGCGCTGGGAGCCACCCACTACATGGTCAAGCCCTTTCAGGAGAGAGCCTTGCTGGAGATCATTCGCCAATCGATCGCACTCGACTCGAGGCCAACGCAATGAGCCGCCGGCATCTTCGGCGCCTGATGCCGCTGACCGTGGCGGGACACCGGCTGCTGATCGACGCCTCTCAGGTCGCCGGAGTGGACCAGAACCCACAGATCCAGCGCAATCCCGCGTCCGGCCTACCCCACGGCTGGTTGCTCGGATCTCAGGACGGCATCGCCGTCGTCGACCTGGCCCAAAGCCTGGAACTCGGCCGGGGCACGCCAGGCGGAACGGGCACCGTCGTCGTGCTCTCGGATGCCGACGGCGAACCCTGGGGATGCCTGGTCGATTCGGCAGACGACGCCCTGCAGATCTCCGAAGAGGAGATCCGCCTGCTGGACGAGCCCGCGACGGCGACGCCCTTCTCGGCTCTTGTCGACCGTCCCGGAGGGGCAAGGCTGCTCCTCGACGCGAAGAGAATTCGCCGGACGAACGACGACCCCCAAGCTGGCAGCTGGCGAGCCGAAGCACCTTCTCCAACTCTGCCGACAGCGGGTAGGGCCGACGCAGGGCGGCGGATGGTGTGGATTCCGGCCCGCCCGGAGGGCCGGACCTACTTCGGCTTGAGCGCTCGACAATTCGTCGAAATCCGCGATCCGCTGCCCATCACTCCCCTGCCCGGGCCCCCTCGAGTCCTCGCCGGACTGGTCGCCTACGAGCACCGCGCGCTACCGGTAGCCAACCTCGACTGGCTACTGGGCAAACCCCCGACGAAGAACGCCGGAGAGCGGCTACTGATCGTCCGCGGAAGCCGAACCGGCCACCCGATCGCCTTGCCGGTTGCGGCCGATATCCAGCTGGTCGAGCTGCCTGTGGCGCACCGCAGCGCCGCGCTCGAGCCTGAGCGAGCCGCGTGGATCCGCGGCGCCTTCGAGGTCGAAGAAGGTCTTCTGCTGATCCCCGACCTCGACGAGATGCTCCATCGATCGGCGGACGCCGCTCAGGCAAGTTCCCGGACCTCGAGCCTGGCGAATTAGCACCGACCCTACCGAGGGCAGAGGTACCGACGGTCCGCGATCGATCGTCGATCACCCCATGTTGGGTCGCCTCAACAAGCAAACGAGGCTCAATCGCCAGTTGGTGCAGGTCGACTTGACCCGAACGACGCTCTTTCCAGTCAAGTGGCCGCGCGCCGAACGCCGATCGAGGCTCGATCACGAGGTATCCACACTCGACAACCGGCAAACGAAGCTCGTTTGCCTTGTTGCGCCATGCAAATCAGGCGATCGACGCTCGACCGTGATTCTGCGGCCTAATCCGCGAAGACCTGCTCCGATTGGCGAGGCCCGGCCGTTCAGCTGCCTTGCTCGACCACCAAGACCTGGTCCGCCGCCACCCCTTGGAGGGTCTGTCGCGAACCGTCCGGCCAGACGATAGCGAGGGTGTCGACCCGGTCGAGATCGCCGAGGCCGAAGGTGACGATGCGCTCCACCTGGCTCTGGTAGCTGCGGGTCGGCATCACCTGACGCTGCTGCGCGACGCCGCCGGCGGTGAGCTCGAGACGAGCACCGATCGCTTCGTGATGGGGTGCCTGGCCACGCAGGTCGACCCGTAGCCAATGGTGGCCTTCGGTCTGATCATTGCGCAGTAACAGAGGTGGACCGGCGATCTGAGTGAGGACGACGTCGAGATCGCCGTCGGCATCGACGTCGGCGTAGGCCGAGCCGCGACCGACGATGGGCTCGGCGAGCCCCCCGGTGGTGGCGGCGTCGACCGTCACGAACCCGTCGTCAGGACCGGCGTTCCAGAACAGC
>JBCCGX010000566.1:0-6573 GCA_039029035.1 Acidobacteriota bacterium
CCCGAGAGGGGAGAGCACAGTGATTTCTCCCGATTGAACATCCGACCAGGCGTGCTCGCCTCGGTTCCCAGGATCCTCGAAGCTCCAGGGGTCGGCCAGGGCGTAGCCGCGAATCTCGGCTGCGGTGCTGGTGCCGTAAGCGAGCTCGTAGAGCGGGTGCCGGAAGGGGACGTCCGCCAGGTCGGCGACCAGCATCAACGGTAGACGAGACCACTGCTTGCAGGGTGCGGCACGCAGGTCGTGCAGCACGACGAGTCCCGCCAGACTGAGCACGACCGACCAGGCGATTCGACGGACGGGTCGGGCGGGTCGTCGCTGAGCGGCTCGAGCTTGCTGGGCGATGGTCTGACTCCGGAGGATAGTCCGGGCTCTCAATGAGCGCCGGATCTACCCTATCGAGACTCGGACAGGGCGAGCGCGGTTCCCTCGAGCGCGATCGGCTCTGACAGGGGACCCCAGGCTCCAACGAGCTTACTCGTCTCGTATCGGTGGCGCATTGGGGCGAGTCTGGCCCCAGCCCAGATGGGTGAGCAGTCGAAGCTCGTCGTCGCGGGCGAAGTGTCGCCGCGCTGCGCCTGTTGCCGAGGACGAGCCGCCGAGGCTGAAGCCGGCGTTCGGCGTCGGCAGATCGTACTCTTCGGGCTCGAGGCCTCGGAGTCGGCGCCAGATCGGTAAGGCTCGGAGTTGGCGTGCGATCCAGGCTGCGATATCGAGCACGATCAGGATCGCGAAAACAGCGATAAACGAGCCGACAATGACATCGAAAACATCAAGCTTCATCGCCAGGTCCTCCAAATCAAAGACAACCCACATCAAGATCACGAATGACCCCAGGGGTCTATTCGTTGGATCGAAGGATCTCAGGCATCGGATTCGACGGCCTCGCCAGGGCCGGCTCTCCCCGCCGGACGAGAACCGCTGTAGACTAAGCTGCCCTCGTCCGACCCGACAACTTAGCCGGCCCGACCATGAGAACGCTCTACCACGAATTCGAATCCCTCGAGCATCTGCTCGCGACCCGATTGTTGCCCGGTGGCGGCGCCCAGCCGATCCGCTTCGTCGTCTTCGGCGGTACCGGTGCGGTGGGCGGTGCTTCGGTGATGGAGCTCTGCCGCATGATCCTGATGGCGCGGGACTTGCGCCAGCCACCGCTGCGTGGCGAGATCTACGCTACGGGCATCGCCGACAAGGATGTTGCCAATTTCGCCAGCCGCCTCTACATGGCGTTGGGCGACGAGGTGGAGATCGAGAAGATCGAGCCGCGACGGCATTATCGGCTCGATGGTCGGATCGATCTGCGTTTCGATCTGCTGCGGCTCGAGGTCCCGCGGGACCTGGAAGATCGGGTCGTCGAGCGCCAGCGTCAGGCCGAGGCGGGCGGTGAGGCGCTCAGCCTGGAGCAGGCCCTGGCGGCCGAGTTCGGCGATCAGAGCTGCCCCTTTCAGGGCTTCGTCGAGTCACTCGGCGCCCATCTTCTGCACGCTGTGCTGGTGGCGATCCCGTTGCCCAGCGTCGCCACCTACACCCTGGGCAACATCGATCGTTTGATCGCCAAAGCGGGGCTCGATCACGCCGTCAAGCAGCGGGTGAAGAAGAACTATCTGCGGACCTTCATCCGCGGCCTGGCGGTGATTCAGCAGCGTTACGCGCGCAACGTCGTGATGGCCCACACCACGGCGGTGGGCGGCATGTACCGGGTCGACGGTGGTAAACCAGAGATCCGCCTCGGGTTCGCGCACAGTGCCCTGGGCAAGCTGTTGGTCGACAAGAAGTTCTTCGCCGAGGAGCTCACTCAGCTCTACCTCGATCACGGCTTCGACGTGTTGGAGACCGCCGCCGCGATCGGCATCGACGGGGTCGAGTTCCGCCAGCATCTGACTCTCGATCGGGCGATTCAGCGGGGCCTGGCAGCGGCGGGCGAGGCGGCCGACGAGCCACCGGTGCCGGCGACGGACCTGGAGAGTGGGCTGATTCTGCTCTATCCCAGCGCTCTCGTGCCTCTGGAGCCACCGGCAGAACCTGAGCCGGTAGAGCCGGATCCGGCCGAGGCCGAAGCCGCAGAATCGATGAACGAGGCGCCCGAAGAGGACGCTGCGATCGACGCCGAGCCAGCAGCTGAAGAACTGGCGAACGCCGAGCCGGAGGTCGAGGTGGCTAGCGAGGTGGCCTACGCCCCGGCTCCTCCCAGTGACGAGCAGGCGCTCATCTTCGGCGCTGGCAAAGAGCTGATCGTCGATGCCGCCATTCGTTCCGGCGAGAACGGTATCTTTTCGGTCGGCAACTGTGTCGCGCTCTACCACGTGATGAAGGTTGCGATCCCCGAAGAGCTGGCGATGGTCCTGGTACGCCATGCGGTCTTCGGGCCGGAGCGGCGGCGCGACTGGTTCCAGGACAAATTTTCCTACTACACCGAGACGGAGAACTCTCACTTCGCGCTCAAGCTCCTCGATAGCTATCCGCAACTGGTGCGGGCGCACCACGGCGCCTTCAACGTCCAGGCCTATCAGGCTCTCGGATCGTCGACCCACCAGGCGCGGATGCACGAGCTCGGACTGTTGCTGCTCGTGCTGCGGCTGCGCGAGCTGGGGAACACGTTCCTAGAAGTCTCTGAAGACGATCTCGATGCCGCGCTTGCCGACTTCGATCAGTTCTTCTGGGAGAGGACGAGCATCCCGGCCTTCGAGGATCTCGAGGGCTTAGGCGGCGGGCGCCTCGGGGAGCTCTTCGGTGCCCTGTGCGAGGCAGATTCGATGGAGGCAGCCGGCGGGCTCCTGGGCTACGACCCGCGCCAGGTCGGGCTGCGCGAGCCCGGACGCGAGCGTTTTCTCGCTCGTCTCGCGACGCAGATTCAGCGCTACCTGAACGCCATCACCTCCCTCGGCATCCCGATCCTTTATCGCAGCCCGACGGACGGTCTGGACCATATGCTCCTAGGTCCTTACGTGGCGCCTCTCGACGCTGCCATCAGCCGCCGGGACGATGTCCATCGTCTGTGGGGAGAGCTGGCCGAGCAACAGGGTGTGCCGCCCGCCACGGCGCGCGATTGGGTGATCGCCAACAACGGATTCGTCGATCTGCGGCCGGTGGCGGTCGGCAGTGCGGCCAAGGAGCCAGGGCCGTGGCTGATCGACAAGGTGCGGACGATGCACAGCGAGGCGGAGCTCGTTGAGTGGCTCGATGCCCTGGAGACGGGGGCGTACTTCACCACCTGCGGCACCTTGGCTCTGGTGCGCCGGCTGGAGCAGCTGTCGCGCGACGTCTGCCAGCGTCGGATCCAACTCGGCACGCGCGAGACTTGGAAGCATTTGTTCAAAGAAGATCGACGCGGCCGCCACCTGATCTCACCCGGTCTGGTGGAGACGGTGCGGCTCTACTCCGAAGGGCTTGGCAAGATCACCGGCACCGAAGCCCTGTGGCCGTCTTGGGGGTATTGAGCGGGGGGGTGAATATCTCAGCCCAGGTCGCCGTATCCCAGGGCATGCTTCGGTCGTCGCGACGTGCGGAGGAGGCCTTATGAGCGGATTCATCGAAGCGGCGTTCACCATGCCGACCACTGTCTTCAGCGTGTTGCTGATCCTGGTCGTGTTGTATTGGCTTACGGTCATCCTGGGCGTGCTCGATCTGGGGATCTTCGATGGCCTGTTCGACGTCGCCGATGGCGCGCTCGACAGCGCCGCCAGCGCGGCGGAAGGGCTGGCCGAGGGGGTCGCCGAGGGCCTGGCGGAGGGCGCCGGTGAGCACCACGGCTGCCTTGGCCTGGCCGGGGTTCCGGGCTCGATCATCGGTACGGCCCTGGTCGTCTTCGCCTGGGGATTCTCCTTCGGCGGTAGCAAGCTACTGCCCGGCGTCGCCAGCGGGATGATGGCGGTTGTCGGTCTCGGTCTCGGGGCGTTCGTTTTATCGATGGGGGCCACGGCCGTCGCCTTGCGCCCGTTGCGCAAAGCGTTCGTGTTGCCGCCAGTGACCGGCCGTGAGGATCTGGTGGGGCGCACCTGCCGGATCACCACCTTGCGGGTGGACGAGAAGTTTGGCCAGGCGGAAGTGATCGACGAAGGCGCGGCGATTCTGATCCAGGCGCGCAGCGGCGAGCCCAACGATCTCGGGCGTGGCTCCGAGGCGCTGATCTTTCAGTATGACCCGGGACGAGAGGTCTTCCTTGTGACACCTCTCGGAGCGCGCGCCGCAGAGGCCACGAAGCGGCCCGAAGACTCTGGATGACCGAAGACTCTGGATGACCGAAGACCCTGGATGACCGAAGACTCTGGATGACTGAAGACTCTGGATGACCGAAGACCCCGGATGAAATGATCTGGCGCGATTTTGCACTTGATATCAGGGGCGTGTGGATTCCCTTTGAGCTACGGCAGGACTGAAACTGCAGAACAGCGAGATTGTAAGAGGCCGGTGGCGCAGGCTGCCGCCGTTCAAAAAGGTTTTCTAACCGATACCGTTCAGTGAGGAGACGTCATGGCATTAGGCATCGTCAAAGTCGAGCAAGGTAAAGCGCTCATCGTCAGTCATGTGCTCTCCGGCAAGGTTCAGGTGAGCTTTACCGGTGGCTTTGTGATCCCGGTGATCCACAAGGCCGAGCGCATGGATATGACGGTCAAGACGATCGAGATCGATCGTAGCGGCTCGGACGGGCTGATCTGCCGCGACAACATCCGCGCCGACATCAAGATCACTTTCTTCGTTCGGGTCAACAAGACCGAGGAAGACGTGATCAAGGTGGCACAAGGTATCGGCTGTGCCCGGGCGTCGGATCAGAAAACCCTCGAAGAGCTGTTCAGCGCCAAGTTTTCCGAGGCCCTCAAGACCGCCGGCAAACAGCTCGACTTCGTCGATCTCTACACCCAGCGCGAGGATCTGCGCGACCGGATCATCGAAGTCATCGGCACCGACCTGAACGGCTACTCGCTGGAAGATTGTGCCATCGACTACCTGGAGCAGACGCCGCTCACCGAGCTCGACGAGTTCAACATTCTCGACGCCCAGGGCATCCGCAAGATCACCGACTTGACGGTCATCGAGCACATCAAGACCAACGAGTTTCAGAACACTGAGAAGAAACAGATCACCAAGCAGGACGTCGAGGCGGCGGAGGCGATCTACGAGCTCGAGCGCCAGAAGGCCGATGCAGAGTCGAAGCAGCAGCGTGAGATCGCGACCGTGCGCGCCCGCGAGCAGGCCGAGACCCTCAAGGTGCAGGCCGAAGAGAAGCTGCGCGCCGAGACTGCCCGCATCAAGGCCGACGAAGACATCGCCGTTCAAGAAGAGAACCTCAAGCGTCAGGTCGAGGTCGCGGCGAAGAATCGCGAGCGCGTCGTCGGAGTGGAGAACGAGCGGGTCGAGAAAGATCGCAAGCTCGAAGAGATCAGCCGCCTGCGCGAGACCGAGCTGCAGACTATCGCCAAGGACAAGGAAGTCGAGCACGAGAAGCGCGACATCGCCAACGTCGTCCGCGAGCGCGTGGCGGTGGAGAAGACCGTCGCCGAAGAGGAAGAGGCGATCAAGCGCGTCCGGGTGGTGGAAGAGGCCCAGCGCACCAAGGAAGCGGCGGTGATCACTGCCGAGGCCGAGGCCCAGGAGGCCCTGGTCAAAGACATCAAGGCAGCGGAAGCGGCGGAAGCGGCGGCGAAGTTCAAGGCGCGCGAGGAGATCACCCTCGCCGACGCGCACCTGGCGGCGTCGGACAAGGAAGCGCAAGCCAAGATCCGTCTCGCCGACGGCATCAAGGCGGAAGCAGCCGCCGCTGGCCTGGCCGAGGTCCAGGTCAAAGAGCGCGAAGCCGACGCGGTCGAGAAGCTCGGCATGGCGGAGGTCCGGGTCAAGGAAGCCGACGCCGACGCCACTCGCAAGATGGGTACCGCTGAAGCTCAGGTGCTGCGCGAACAGGGTCTGGCTGAGGGCGAAGCGATTCGTGAGAAGCTCAAGGGCGAGGCCGCCGGCCTGATGGACAAGGCGGAATCGATGAAGGCGCTGGACGCCTCGAGCCGGGACCACGAGGAATACCGCCTGCGCCTCGAGGCGCAGAAAGAGATCGAGCTGTCGGCGATCGACGCTCGGCGCCTGGTCGCCGAAGCCCAGGCCTCAGTGGTTTCCAAGGGCCTGGAGCAAGCCGATATCGATATCGTCGGCGGCGACACGGTGTTCTTCGATCGCCTGGTGCAGGCGGTCGGCATGGGCAAGGCGGTCGACGGTTTCGTCGACAAGAGCGCGACCAGCCGGACGCTGATGAAAGATTACCTGAGCGGCGACTCGAGCTTCGCCGCTGATTTGAAAGATGTGCTGACCCGGCCCGCTTTGTCCTCCGGTGACATCCAAAGCCTCACCGTGTCGACGCTCCTGGGTCGCCTGGCGAGCCAGGCCCAGGGCGAGCGCCAAACCAAACTGGGCCAGCTTCAGGAGGTGGCCGAGAAGCTCGGGATCAATGATCTCGACGTGAAGGATTTGCTCGGTTCATGAGGGGCGATCTCGGGAACCGGCGATGAGCGAAGAACCCGAATCGACCGCCTCGGACTCGATCGAGCTCGGCACCTACGAGCTGCTGCGTGATCGTCTGAGCGAGCACGC
>JBCCGX010000567.1:0-6562 GCA_039029035.1 Acidobacteriota bacterium
ATTCTTAGCGCCCGCCGGGGTGCGGCCGGCGCGCGTCTCCAAGCTCGGCCTCTCCGAGGCCATCTTCGAAACCGTCCGGGCCGGCCTCGGCATCAGCGCCGCGCCGAGCTGGCTGATCAAAGACCGAGTGGCGGCCGGCGAACTCGTCGCTTTGCGCCTCGGCGAGCATGGGCTCATCCGACCGTGGCAGGCGGCCCTGTTACGCCGGCGGCAAGAGTCGCCGGCACTGCAGGAGCTACTTGCCCTGCTGCGGCGTCAGAAGACGCAGGCACCGGCCGCCGTCGTCGCCTGAGTGACGGAGCCTCCTGTCGGACGAGGCGGCGGTGCGACGACCCTCAGTAGGCCGCAGGTAGCCGAGGTCTGAGTCACCCTTCTGTGGCAGGGGTGATCTCACAACGGATCGCACGGCCGCGGAGCCTGGGGTTTCAACCCCTGGTGTGAAAGGAACAGCCGTTTCGGTCCAAGCACGGCACGATGATCACTTGGTCGAACCGCTTCCGCGTTTAAGACTGAACCGTTTCGTCAAGGTCCGTCTGCGCGGAGGGTCCGCGGGTTGAGCAAGACATGACACAGGCTGCGTCGAGCGATGTCACCCAACTGCTCTTGGCTTGGGGTGGTGGCGACCTGAGGGCTCTCGAGCCCCTCTATGGCCTTGTCTATGACCACCTCCACCGTCTCGCCCGTAGTCGAATGCGTCTCGAGCGAGCGAGCCATACCCTGCAAGCCACGGCCCTGGTGCACGAGGCCTTCCTGCGTCTGGTCGATCAGGCGAAGAGCGGCTGGGAAAGCCGCGGCCACTTCTACGCTATCGCCGCGCAGTCGATGCGCCGAGTTCTGGTCGACCACGCCCGGCGACACCGGGGGCCGAAGCGTGGCGGCGGTGCGGTCCATTTGCCGCTCGAGAAACTGGGCGACGTCGCCGCGCAGCCCGCGCTGGACGTTCTCGGGGTCCATGACGCGCTGAAGACCCTCGCCACCCTCGATCCGCGCAAGGCCCAAATGGTCGAGCTGCGGTTCTTCGGCGGCCTCGGCATCGAAGAGACGGCCGAATGTTTGCACGTCTCTCCGGGGACGGTAATGCGGGATTGGACCCTGGCCAAAGCCTGGCTCAAGCGACAGCTACGACCTGTAACGACGCACCCGTGACCCGTCGATGACGCCTGAGCCCAGCACACCGACGCCGATCGCACCCGATCGCTGGCAGACCGTCGAACGGCTGTTCCATGCCGCCCTCGAACAACCGACCGGCGAGCGTCGCTCCTTCCTCGCCCAGGCCTCACGAGGCGACACGACGCTACACACGCAAGTCGCCTCCCTACTCGCTGCCCTCCAAGGACCAGAGGTTTTTAGCGAGGTCGCGGCCCAGGAGTTAGCCACTGAGCTGGAGGTACCTGCCGCAGGGCCATCTTCGGCGGCGCCATTTCCCGAACGCCTGGGCCCCTACCGGCTACTCGAAGTACTCGGCGAAGGCGGCATGAGCACGGTGTACCTGGCCGAGCAGAGTGAGCCGCTACCGCGCCGCGTGGCGCTCAAGCTGATGCGATGGGGTGGTATGCGCGGCGAGACGCTGCGCCGCTTCGAGCTCGAGCGCGAAGCGCTGGCACGGATGAATCACCCGACCATCGCCCAGGTATTCGGCGCCGGCGCCACCGAGCATGGCCAGCCCTACGTGGTCATCGAGCACGTCCCCGGGCCTCCGATCACCGACTATTGCGACGCCCAGAGGTTGTCGATCGAGGAGCGGTTGAGGCTGTTCACCGCAGTGTGCCACGGGGTGCGCCATGCGCACGAGAAGGCGGTGATCCACCGCGACCTGAAGCCCTCGAACATCCTGGTGGCCGAAGTTCAGGGCGAGGCGGTGCCCAAGATCATCGACTTCGGCATCGCCAAGAGCCTCGAGCCGTGGAGCGACTCGGCTGCCCAGGCCACTCGTAGCCAGCTGCGCGTCGGCAGTCCCGGATACATGAGCCCGGAGGCGATTGCCGATGGTGGACGCGCGGTCGACACCCGATCCGACGTCTACTCGCTGGGCATCGTTCTGTGTCAGCTGTTGATCGGCGTGCGCCCTTTCGAGGAGCGCCAAGACCTGCTCTTCCCCACCCTCGGTCGGCCACCGGCCAGCGATCCGCCCCGCCCCAGCCGGCGGTTCGCTGCCCTGCCAGCGGAGGATCGCCGCCGGACCGCCGAACACCGGGGCACCAGTGAAACCAGGCTACTGCGGTCTCTGAGCCGAGAGCTGGATTGGATCGTGATGCGAGCCATCGCCCACGTGCCGGCCGACCGCTACGGCTCCGCCCAGGAGCTGGCGGCGGACGTCGAAGGTTGGTTAGCGGGCCAGCCGGTCAGCGCCCGATCGCCCAATGTCTTCTACCGCGCACGCAAGGCCGTGCGGCGCCACGCTGTTGCGTGCCTGGCCGGTACTTTGATCTTCGCGATCCTCGTCGGATCGAGCCTGAGGTCGAACGCGCTGTACCGGCGCACCGAGGTCGCCCGGGTGCAGGCCGAGGAGCTGGTCGACTTCATGCTCGACGACCTGAGCGCTCAGCTCGAGCCCATCGGTCGCCTCGATCTGCTCGAGTCGGTGGCGCGCCGATCGCTGGCCTACTTCGAGTCCGACCGCGACGGTGGCTTGGGCGAAGGGGGCCGCCGCCCGGCAGCTGCGCTGCGCCAGATCGGCCAGGTGCTCGCTTCGCGCGGCGACCTCGGCGCGGCGCGCGAAGCCTACGAGCGCGCCTTGGCGATCGATCGCCGTCTACACCGGGCAAATCCTGAGGATCCTTTGCCGCGTCTCGACGTCGCGCAGGATCTTGCGCTGGTCGGTAAGATCTATCAAGCCCAAGGGGAGCTTCTGCGCACTGGCGCTGCGAGCGCCGAAGCCCAAGGCCAGCTGCGCGAGCTGCGCGGCGAGCTGACCGATCACCCCGACGCACGCGTCGCCTTGGCCAAGACCCTGGTACAGATCGCCTCCCTGCGGCGCTCTGCCGGGCACAAGGCCGAATCCGTGGCCCTGTCGCAAGAAGCTCTCGGCATGCTCGAGGAGCTCCGGCGTCTCCGACCGGACAACGTCGAGATACGCCACGCACTGGGCGAAGCGCACTACGGCTCGGGCATGACCGCACTGCACTGGCTCGGCGACGCCCAAGCCGCAGCTCGCGCCTTCGAAGCCGGAGCGGCGATCTTCAGAACACTGGCTACGAGCGAGCCCGAAGCCTCCCTCTGGCGCTATCGATTGGCAGTGCTCCAAGGCCAGGGTCTGGCGACGGCCTATCGCATCACCCAGCGGCTCGACGATGCTCAAGTGGCCAATCTCGAAGCGCTGGCCCTGTATGAGGACCTGGTCAACGAACAGACGGACAACTCTCGCTGGGCTTATGGCCTCGGCTGGGAGCTGATCCGCCGCGGTCGCCTGGCGAACCTGGCGGGCGATCCCGACGCCGCGGCTGGGGCCTGGAGACGTTCGATCGAGATCCAGGAAGCCCTGCTGGCGCGCAGAACGGGTCAAACCGATGTCAACTGGCTCAACGGCCTGGCAACCGCCCACTCGGAGCTGGCCGCCTTGGAATCCCGGCGGGGCCACCTCGTCACGGCCCTCGACGCGGCCGAAGCCGCGTTAGCCCTGCGTCGGCGGATCGTCGAGGTGTCCGAAGATCACGCCTATGATCACACCACCCTGGCCTCTGCAGGTGTCCTGGTAAGCGAGCTCCGTTGGCGCGGTGGTGACGATGGAGGCTCTCGCCGAGCGCTGGCAGAGGCTAGGTCGACTCTGACACAAATCGACGGGGTCGAGGTCGAGGAACCGGCGGTCCTGGAGAAGCTCGTCGCCACCCGCCAGCGACTGGGCGAACTGGAACGAGAACTCGACTCATAGTTGCTACGATCAGGAGGCGACTATCGATGAGCGTAGTGAACTGGAATCAGAAGTTGCTGGCAACGTTCGGGGACTACTTGTCTCCGGAGAGCAGCTTGAGTTGGGAGCAAGCAAAACGAGGCCACCCACCGGGCACCAGGGTCGAAGGCAGGGTCATCATCCATGCTCCGTTCGGAGCCTGGATCGACCTGAAAATGGGCTTCCCAGCGTTATTGGAGATCATCGTCATCGAAGGGCTGACTCCGGAGCGGTATCGAGAGGATGATTACTGCCCCGTTGGGAGCTGTGTCGAGGCGACCATCTCGCACTACGTCGATTCGCGGCGGCAGATTTACCTGAAACAAACGGAGTGGCCCTGACGCATGGGAAACATGCCACCCAGGGGGGCGGTACAAGAAATTGCCTCGCACGTCTGAGACCTTCATAGAAGAAGCTAGAAGGGTCACATCCCGTCTGCGGGCGCTGGATCGACGGCGCGTCGTCTTCGGCGCTGCCAGTCACCGCTATCGCTTCCGGCCGAAGCTCTCCGTCGAGTCGGTCTTGGAGTTCGAGAGGAGGGCCAGAGTCTCTCTTCCGGATGCGTACCGGGCTTTTCTGATCGAGCTCGGCAACGGCGGCTGTGGCCC
Source organism: Acidobacteriota bacterium (assembly GCA_039029035.1). Lineage (GTDB taxonomy): Bacteria > Acidobacteriota > Thermoanaerobaculia > Multivoradales > J023 > JAAELT01. The sequence goes on from JBCCGX010000567.1 coordinate 4,495, forward strand.
CTACTATGGAATTGTCCCTCTGGACCACCATTCGAACGCGGTCTCGGAAGAGTTTCCGTACACCGATCCATACGAGTTCCCGGAGGATGCCTCCGACGAAGAGATGGATGTACCGCTACCTGGTTGCCTCCGCCTCGCAGAGTATGGCTGCGGTACTGAGCTGTTTCTCGTGGTCAACGGAACGACGGCCGGCCAGGTTTGGTTCGATTCGAGATACGATTCCGGGCTATCGCCAGCCGAAGATGCGAGCGGCAATCGTCTGAAATTTGATCATTGGTGGCTCCGCACCATGGGCGCCCATCTTGAGGCGTTCGAAATGATTCAGGGGCTCATGGAACACGGGACGCCCCACGATGAGATCCACAATCGTTTGGAGCCCAAGATACTTCAGCTCCATATCGACGAGATGATGCTCAGCCTCATGGACAAGGATCCCGACGGCAAACCGTCAAAGGTCCCCGATAAACCGTGGGGAGTGCAGTGTGGCTTGGTGGAAGACCACTACGAGAGATGGCAGCGTCAGCGATCCTTCACCAAGCCCACGGCACTCCTTCGTCGCCTGCTCCGCATCAAGGAAGGGTGATCCTCGCCGCAGTCGCTTTCAGACGAGCCAGGCATCATGGCATATGACTTGGGCACAGTTAATGTTTACCGGAGTAAACCTAAACTTAAAAAACTTGGGTTGCCCGGGCATTGGTGCCCAGGGACGCGAAACGCCCCTGGGCCAGACTCGGCTCAGCAAACGATAGGAATGTTACAGGGCGGCAGGGGCGGAAGCGGAGGCAGGGGCGGAAGCGGAGGCAGGGGCGGAAGCGGAGGCAGAGGCGGAAGCGGAGGCGGCCACGGAACACTAGGCAGATCCGGTACCAGGTCCCCCGCCGTGCCGACGACGTCGTCGACTGCGTCGTCGATGGACTCGATCACCTCGCCACTGAGCTCCACCGTCTCGTCGACACCTTGCTGGGCATAGTCGAAGCCGGCCTCGCCGACACCGACGACCGTCTGCAGGTTGACCGAGTAGTGGAGCCGGACTCCGGGGCCCACTCCGATCGCAACGTCGCCGCTCAAAACACCGGACTCATAGCGCGCCCGGGTCGCGCCACCAAAACCGGCGAAGACGCCAACACCCCCGCCATTGCCGTTCCCGTCGGTGATCAGGGTGGAAGCGTCCCACAGCGTCGCGGTGGTCTTGGCACAGACCGCATCGCGCGAGACTTCGCCGCAGGCCCTCGCTCTCGGGCCTCTGATCTGCACGTCGACGAGCACGCCCTCGACATCGACGGAGAGCGTCTCCGCGAAGACACCAATCTCGCATTCGCCGCCGCTATTGGCCACGTCGCAACCACCGTAGACCGCATCCCACTCCACCAGGGTCTGCCCAAACTCACCGCTATAGGCACAGGCCAGGACGCCCAGATCCTTCGACGGTCCGGCATGGTGCGTGTTGGGATAGACGACTGTGCACTGCCCGACCGAAAGCTGGTTGGTGGCCTGGAGCGTGTAGCCCTGGGCCGATAGATTAGCCTTCACATCGAGCGGCGTGTAAGGGAAGGCATCGCCAGGTGAGGACAGGCGGGAAGGATCCGGCGACAGCAGGAACTCACCACCATAGACGTCGAAATGGGTGTCTCCCGGAGCGTTCGTGGCGTAGGCAGTGGCGACCTCGGCACGACCGTCGAGATCGAAGTCGGCTGCCGCAACCTTCAGTTGGGCGACAAAACCGGTGTCCTCCTCGAGCAGATGGGCGCTGTCGAAGTGTGTACCGCGGGATGGGAAGACCCGCATCTGGACGCGGCTGGCGGCGTTGGCGGCGATCTTCACCACATCGTCGCGACCGTCGCCGTCGAAATCCCCCGCCACATGCTTCTGCCCGTCGGCACCGCCGCCTTGTTGGGTGACCCATCGCGTCTGGGAAAAGATGTCGCCCTGGGAGGCGAAGACGTCGATGCTGGTCTGCCCGGCTTCGGTGAAGATCCGCGCGATGTCGTCACGCCCGTCCCCAGTGTAGTCTCCGGCCACGTATTGCTGCTCGGGCCAGAAGCCACCGTCTTGCACCGCCCAATAGGCG
>JBCCGX010000568.1:0-6549 GCA_039029035.1 Acidobacteriota bacterium
CCCAGGCTACTAAACTTCGCCCCTCTGGGGCTGGGTCCCGGAGGGACCCGAGCGCGTAGCCCGGGGTTTCAACCCCGGGGTTAGATGCCGGCCTCTTCCTCCAGTACCCGCCAGAGCCTGGGATTGAAATCCCAGGCTACTAAACTTCGCCCCTCTGGGGCTGGGTCCCGGAGGGACCCGAGCGCGTAGCCCGGGGTTTCAACCCCGGGAGTTAGATGCCGCCCTCTTCCTCCAGCACTCGGCGCACGGTTTGGGCCAGCTCCTGGCGGGTGAACGGCTTGGGGATCAAGTGGATCTTACGCCCGGGGTGGCTTTCGCCGAGGTGCAGATTTTCGTTGTAGCCCGACATGAAGACGATCTTGGCCTGCGGATGGTGTTGCCAGATGCGAGCCGCGAGGTCGGTGCCGCTGAGGTCGCCGGGTAGGACGACGTCGGTGACCAGCAGGTCGGTGCGATGCTCGGAGAAGGAGCGCAGCGCCTCGGAGGCATTCTCGGCGGCGAGGACTCGATAGCCCAGGCCTTCCAGCATCTGGACGATGAGCCGGCGCACGTTGGGATCGTCTTCCACCACCAAGACGATCTCCTGGCGGCCAATCGGTGTCGTGGCAGCGGCGGCCGGCTCGGGGAAATGTTCGGCATCACAGGCCCGCGGCAGGTAGAGATGGAACGTCGTGCCCAGTCCGATCTCGCTCTCGAGGGTGATGTAACCGCCTGACTGCTGGACGAAATCGTGCGCCATGCTGAGCCCGAGACCGCTGCCGCGGCCCGGTCCCTTGGTGGTGAAGAAGGGGTCGAAGAGCCTTCTCTTGACCGCCTCGGTCATACCGATCCCAGTGTCGGCGACGGTCAGGCACACGAACTCACCGGCCGCCTCCGGGCCGACGCGGCGCGCCATCTCTGCGGCATCGACGTCAGCGGTCGCGATCGTCAAAGTGCCGCCCTTGGGCATCGCGTCGCGGGCGTTGACCGCAAGATTGAGCACCACGTTCTCCAGCACTGAGGGGTCGGATTCACACAGCTGGAGCCCGGGGCCGTTGACGACCGATAGCTCGACGCGCTCACCGAGAGTTCGGCGCATGAGATCGTCCATGCCGCGAACCAGGGCGGCGAGGCGGATCGGCTGCGACCGCAGCGCCTTCTTGCGCGAGAAGCTCAGCAAGCGCTTGGTCAACATGGCACCGCGCTCGACAGCTTCCAAAGCATGCTCCAACAAGGGCTCGCCAGGGCGTTGGCGACGCATCAGCTCGAGATTGCCCAGGATGACGGTGAGCAGGTTGTTGAAATCGTGCGCGATACCGCCGGTGAGCTGTCCCAGAGCTTCCATCTTGTGTAACTGGCGCAGGGAGGCTTCGGCCAACTTGCGCTCGGTAATGTCGCGACAGTTACAGACCAGGCCGCTGGATTCGCCGCTCTCGTCGCGCAGCAGCGTCAGGGAGACCTCGACATCGAACGTCTCGCCGGTCTTGCGGCGGCCGACCAACTCGCCGCGCCACGTCCCTTCGCGCAGCAGCACCGGGAAGTGGATCTCTTCGATCGCTCGGATGTTCTCGTCGTCGTAGAACAGCCGCCAGTTCTCACCGATCACCTCGTCCGCCGAGTAGCCGTACATGGCCGCTTGGGCGGGATTGAGGTAGGTGAAGTTGCCATCCTTGTCGTGCAGGGCGAAGCCTTCCATGCCCTGATCGATGGCGTACTGAAACCGGTCGCGAGAGGCCTCCACCGTCTTGCGCTCGTGGACATCGCGGATAAAGGCGAAGAAGCCGAGGACCTTCCCGTCGCCGGCCTCATCCGGCTCGTACGCCGCCTTGACCCAGCGACTTTCGCCGGCCCGATTGCTCACCATCATCTCGAACTCTTGCGATTCGCCCGCAAGAGCCGAGCGGATCCGTGACTCGAGGCCGGAAAACGCCTCCTCACCGATCACTTCGTCGACCCGCCGGCCGATGATCTCGTCGCGACGCAGGTGCTGTCGATCACAGTAGGCCTGGCTGGCGAAACGAAAGCGCTGCCGATGGTCGACGTAGGCGATCAGGGCAGGGGCTCGCTCCAGGATTCGCTCGAAGAGACGCAAGCGGTCTTCTCCTTCCGAGCGGTCCGTCGCGGTGACGGAGCGGTTGCGGGAGGGGGTCGTCGACACGTCTCGGACCGATTCCATGGACGCATTGCCTCCGCTGGTCAGAATGACCGCACCGGTTCGACCCGCCGAAGCAGCAGGATCGGCCGTAGCTGCAGCAAGATTCGAGGTGTGCCCAAAGCCAAAAAAAGCGGACGTATCGTCCGGCGCGAACTGCGCTGACGCTCTTCCATATTCGACTATAACATCAACCCCCCTGGCCTTGGTTTGGGTAGGCCGTCGCGGTTGTCACTCCCGGTGAAGCGGATAGACTCATGGACACCATGACACCGCAAGGTTTCGGACGTCGGCTGGCGTGGCTGGGCGTCTTTCTGATCAGCACCCAATGTGCCGGGGGTGGAGGGCCGCTGTCGCCCGCCGCTGCTCAGCTGCGGCAGGACGAAGCGGCCTTCCTGGCTCGCCAGGGGCAGATCTGGGTCGAGGCGCAGCGCCAGCTCCATCGGCCGCACGCTGTGGCCCTGAGTGACGACGAGAAGCAACAGTTGGTCGGCTTCTTTTCGAACGAGGTGCTCGACCAGGCGCGGATCCGAGTGGTGAATCGAATCGAGAACCCTGATTTCTATGCAGCTTATGAAGAGCTCGACAAGCGATTCCCGCTCGATTTTGCCAGCGCCGTCGGCCTGGCCCTGGTCGATACCGTGTTGATCCGACGCTCCCACGCCGGACCTGGCACCGAGTCCCGCAAGTGGGTTCTGTTCCACGAGCTCGTCCATCTCGAGCAGTATCGCCTTGTCGGTCCCGAAAACTACATCGAACGCTACATTCGTGCCTTGGCCGAAGGCGGATTCGACTACCGCTCCAATCCGTTCGAAGCGCAGGCTTTCGAGTTGCAGAATCGCTACCGGCGACGTCCCGAGGGGCCCTTCGTGGTCGAAGACGAAGTGTCTCGGCGCTTCGCCGCCAGCGTCCCCAACTGAGCAGTGCTCAAGCGACAGTGGAGGAAGGAAGTATGGAAGATTTTCTCGAAGCGACGTTCTACGGCAATACGGTCCTCGAGTGGGCCACGGCGCTCGCCATCGTGGTCGGCGCCCTGGTCGTTGGGAAGGCCGTCTATTGGGTCTTCCAGAACGTTGCGAGAAGACTGACCGCAAAGACCCAGACCAAGCTCGACGACATCATCCTCGACATGATCGAAGAGCCGATCGTCGTCATCGTGACCGTCTTGGGCTTCTGGGCCGCGGTCAATACGCTGACCCTGAGCGATCGCGTCACTGAGTTCTTTGGCAACGCGATGCAGGCGGCGATCACTCTCAGTGTCGCCTGGCTGTTGGCCCGCCTGATCGACTCGTTGATCCAGGAGTACCTGGTACCGCTGGCGGAGAAGAGCGAGACCGATCTCGACGATCAGCTCCTGCCGATCGCTCGCAAGGGCGCCAAACTGGCGATTTGGGCTCTCGGCATCATCATTGCCCTGAACAATGCCGGACAAGACGTCGGCGCTCTGCTCGCCGGCCTCGGCGTTGGCGGCCTGGCCTTGGCTATCGCGGCGCAAGATACCGTCGCCAACATCTTCGGCAGCGCCACGATCTTTGCCGACCGGCCCTTCGCGATCAAAGATCGCATCCGCATCAAGGGCTATGACGGCGTCGTGCGCGAGATCGGCCTCCGCAGCACCCGCCTGGAAACTCGCGACGGTCCGATCGTCACCATTCCCAACTCGGTCTTTACCGGTTCGCCGGTGGAGAACGTCTCGGCGGGGCCCCTGGGGCGCCGAGTCAAGCTCGAGCTCGGGCTGGTCTACGACACCACCGCCGCGCAGATGCGGCGCGCGATGGATATCCTGCACGAGATCTCCGCGGGCAACGACGGCGTCGGCGACAACGTCAACATCAGCTTCTCGGCCTATGGCGACTCGGCCATGGTGATCCGCTACGCCTACTTCGTCAATCCGGGCGCCAGCTTCCGTGGCGTGCAATCCGAGGTCAACATGGCGATCCTCGAGCAATACGGCGCTGAAGGCCTCGACTTCGCCTACCCGACCCAGACGATCTACACCATCGGTGGCGGCGGCGACGCCTGATCTGCGGAGTGCTGCCGGTTTCCACCGCTGGGCTTCGGCTCGGCGGTGGGCTTGCCGGGATCGGGCAACCGGGCAGGGTGGCGTGGCGACCTGCCACGGTACCACGCAGGTCGAGTCCCAGGACCCTCGGCCGGCCGGAGTGAATAGCCTGGCAGGTTGGGGCGTAGCCCAGCGGAGCGGCGGCGCGAAGGGGAAGGAGCCGTATGGAGATCCTATGAAGACTGGCCTGAAGTCAAAGCTACGCGAGAAGGTCCCGGAGATGATCCTGGAGGCGGTCTCGGTGGTTCTGGCGGTGCTCTTGGCGTTGGCGGTCGACGCCTGGCGTGAGGATCGGCGCCATGCGCGAGAGGCCGACAGGGCCCGCCAAGGGGTGCTGGACGAGATCGCCTCGAACCACGAAGAGCTGGCAGAGAACGCCGAAGGGAATCGTGCCATGCTTGCCACAGTGCGGCAGGTGGTCGAAGCGTTGGGCACCGAGGAGGATCAGGGCTCGAGCGCCGAGTTCTCGGTGGCGTTACTGTCATCAGCCACCTGGGATACGGCCAAGTTGACTCTGTCGGTGGACCATCTCGACTTCGACTGGGTAGCCCGCATCTCGAAGCTCTATGAGCTGCAAGGGCTCTTCAATCGGCGGCAAGACGAGTTGGTGAGCTTCCTGTCCTCGGGCACTTTGGGTTACGAAGAGGACCAGTTCGTCAGGTCGATGCATCGGCGCCTGGAGACGGTCGTCGAGCTACAGGATGGCCTTCTCGTAGCCTACGCCAAGATGCATCCCGATTTGGCCGACGATCCTGTGGCAGACGAGGCGTCGCAGGAATCGTGATGCTCTTACTCTAGGCCCCTGTCGGCAGCATGTCGGCGAGGATCTGCTCGCATTGCTGCCGATGCATGTAGCGCGGCACCGGATAGTTGTAGTGGCCTTCTTTCAAGGCCTCACTGGCAATCTGCGGAATATCGGTGCGTCTGAGGTCGTCGAGGTGGTCGGGAATCTCGAGGCCGGTGAGCAGAGCGCGAACCTCGACGAGGAACTGCTCGGCGAGCTCGTCTTCGGTCTGCTCGGTCGAGCCCAGATCCAGCACCCGAGCGAGTTCGGCCAGGCGCCCGGCGGCAGGGCCCTTGGAGAACTCCAGGATGTGCGGCATGACGATGGCGTTGGCGCGCCCGTGGGGGGTTCCATAGTGCGCACCGAAGCTATGGGCGATGGCGTGCATGTAGCCGACGCTGGCCTTGGTGAAGGCGAGGCCGGCATAGAACGACGCCATCGCCATGGCCTCGCGCGCCACCAGGTCGCGCCCATCGGCCCAGGCCCGTGGCAAGTGGGCGAAGATCAAGCGGACAGCGGCGCGAGCGAAGCCGTCGGTCTCCGGCATGGCGTTGCGCGACAGATAAGCCTCGAGAGCATGGGTCAGGGCATCGAGGCCGGTGTCGGCGGTCACCGCCGGCGGCATGCCGGCCATCAATGTCGGGTCGAGGGCGGTCATCTGAGGCACCAGCTTGGGGTCGATCACCGGTGTCTTGAGGTGAGTCTCGGGATCGGAGATCACCGCCGCGACGGTCACCTCGGAGCCGGTGCCGGCGGTCGTCGGAATGGCAAAGAAGGGGAGGCCTGGCCGTTTGATTTTGAGGAAGCCGACCAGTTTGCGAATCGGCACCGGGTGGGTCGCCAAGACACTGATCACCTTGGCTGCGTCGATCGGTGAACCGCCGCCGAAGGCCAGCACCGCATCGCAGCCGGCGTCGTGCAGGCAGGTGAGGCCGGCGCGGACCTGGACGTCAGTCGGATCGGGCTCGACGCCATCGAAGATCGTCACCTCCACGCCCCCTTCTTCGAGCGCCGCGACCGTCTCTTCGTGCAACCCGAGGCCGACCAGGGTGGCGTCGGTGACCAGCAAGACGTGGCGTGATCCCATCTGGGCGATGGCCGCACACAGCTTGCGGGCGGCGCCTTCGCCGGTGAAAGCGATCGGCCGTGGAATCGGAAGCAGCTTGGCCAGCAGCTTCAAGATCCCCATCAGCCCGTGGTGAATCGCCTCCTTCAAGATCTTCGTATCTTAGCCCACATACAATGAGCCGAACGATCGATGAGCAAGGCGTCATGGAAGGGACCAAATCGATACAGCACGAGCGGATCCGCCGCGCCATCGAGCGCTGGCAGGCGGGGGTGGACCGCGAGGCGAGCTTCCGTCTCCTGGTCGAGGCCTACTATCGACCGCTGCGCTTCTACTTCGCCAAGCGGGGCTTTTCGGCCGAGGATGCGCGCGATCTAACCCAAGAGGCTTTCTTTGGGATCTACAGGGGCCTGCCGCGCTTCCGTCGCGAGGCTCGGTTCGATACCTGGCTCTACCAGGTCGCCGCCAACACGTGCCGCAAGGCCTTGCGCGATCGGCACGTGCAG
>JBCCGX010000569.1:0-6548 GCA_039029035.1 Acidobacteriota bacterium
AGCCGAGGCATCGGCGCTGCGACCGCCCGCCTGGCAGCCCAGCGGGGCTACGACATCTGCCTCACCTACCACTCGCGCGCCGACGAAGCCGCAGCGGTGGTGGCCGAGATCGAGCAGCTCGGTCGCAAGGGACTCGCGGTGCGGGTCGATGTAGCCGAGGAGGCGGACGTGCTGCGCCTCTTCGACACCGTCGACGATGCCTTCGGCCGGCCCGACGCGCTGGTCAACAACGCCGGCATCTTGGAGCTCCAGCAACGGGTGGAGGCCATGTCGGCGGACCGCCTGGCCAGGGTCTTCGCGGTCAATGTCACCGGCGCCTTCCTCTGCGCCCGCGAGGCGATTCGGCGAATGTCCAACCGCCGCGGTGGCCGCGGCGGGGCGATCGTCAACGTGTCGTCTTCGGCGGCGCGACTGGGCGCGCCGAACGAGTACGTAGATTACGCCGCCTCGAAGGGTGCGATCGACACCTTCACCGTCGGGCTGGCGAAGGAAGTCGTTGGAGAGGGTATTCGGGTCAACGCGGTTCGGCCGGGGCCGGTCCACACGGAGATCCATGCCTCAGGCGGTGAGCCAAATCGCATCGAACGGGTGAAGAAGGCCATCCCTATGGGGCGCGGCGGCGAGCCGGAAGAGGTGGCCCAGGCCATCCTCTGGCTCTTGTCCGAGGAAGCGTCTTACTCTGCGGGCGCCTTCATCGAGGTGTCCGGCGGTCTGTAGCTCAGACCTGTAGCTCAGACCCGTCGCCCGGATCTGTCGCTGGACTCCGACAAATCCAATCGATCGAGCTTTTATCCATTCGCTTGAACCTCGTCACCCCTCCGGCTCGCGGTGACGAAGGGTTTCGAAAGTGGTATCGATTGCTTGGATCCGGCTGTCGATCGCTGGGATCAAGGGACTAAAAGTCACTTGCCGGGGACAAATTGTCACTAATTTGGGGGTGAATGCCAAACCCTTGCTGTCTCTTGACGTAGTTGCCGTTGGATCCTGCGAACGAGGGAGAGGAACTTGGTCTTCGAAAACCCAGGTCGCCGAGTGATGCGGCGCACCGTGTCGAGGTATCGGAAAAAGCGATGTCGGAAATCGAGGTGTTGGCGAGTACACAGTCTGGGGCGAGTACACAGTCTACGGCGGTATCGATCAATCAGGAGCCGCTGGGGGAGTATCCGATGACTCTCCAAGCGATCATCGTTGACGACGAAGATCTGGCGCGGCAGCGGATACGCGATTTGTTGGCCGAACGTTCCGACATTCGGGTGGCGGCGGAGTGCCGCAACGGTAAAACGGCGATCGAGGCGATCCGACGGCATCAGGCGGATCTCGTTTTCTTGGACGTGCAGATGCCGGATGTCGACGGTTTCGGTGTCATCGAGACGATCGGCGCCGACAAGATGCCGCCGGTCATCTTCGTCACCGCCTTTGACAAATACGCCCTGGACGCGTTCGAGGCCAATGCGGTGGACTACCTGCTCAAGCCCTTCGATCGTGAGCGTTTTCAGAGCGCCGTCGACCGGCTGCTGGCGCGCCAGGAGCGCAAGCACATCCAGGACATCGACCGCCGGCTCAACAAGCTCCTCTCTTTGGCCGAGAACGGCAGCAAGTTTCCCGATCGGCTGATCGCCCGCACCTCGGGCAGCGTGTACTTCATCAAGGTCGATACCATCGACTGGATCGAGGCGTCGCGTAACTACGTCAAGATCCACTGCGGCGCGGAGACCCACACGATCCGCGAGACCATGGCCAAGATGGAGGCCCGCCTCGATCCCGAGCGCTTCCTGCGCATCCATCGCTCGACGGTGGTCAATATCGATCGGATCAAGAAGATCGAGCCAGGGATCGGCACCGAGTCGATCGTGGTTCTGGAGGACGGCGAGCGGCTGATGGTCAGCCGGGCTTACCGCCGCGGCAAGGTCAAAGAGCTGTTGACCTGATCGGAGATCGAGCGCCGTCTTTAGGGAGTCACTGGCTCCTCGAGATGACTCTCGGGTCCTTAGCCAAAATTCATCAGCCTGTCGCTCCGGCGCTCAAAGGCCCGCGGCCTAGGATCTAACGAAGGCATCTCCGAGGCGCTGTGTTCTGGAGATGGCTTCGTCGATCAATCATCCCTGGCCCGTTCGCGCTCCGCTCTCAGGCTGGTGAATTTTTCGCTCGAGGCCGAGCTGGCGGTAGGCGTCGACCGCCTGGCGGCCGATGACCGGCAGGCTCAGGTGTCGCTCGAAGAGGTTGCGCGCGGCCTGGCGTTGCGCCGGCCGGGGCTGCGCCGCCAGCCGGAGGATCGCCTGGTGCAGGGCTGTGGCATCGCCCGGCGGCCACAGGGCACCGACAACGCCTTGCGCCGTCATGAAGCGAAACGAGGCGATGTCGGTCACCACCGGGATCGTGCCACAGGCCAGAGCATCGGCCACAGCGTAACCGGAGCCCTCCCGGTGGCTGCCCTGGAGCAGGAAGTCGGCGCTGTTGTAGAGCGGCTCCATCTCGGCATAGGGCTTCGGCCCCAACAGCTGCACTGCGTTCCGTAGCTGTGCGCTCGCCGCGATGCGTTGTTCGACCTGCGGGCGCAGGTTACCGAGACGCCAGGTGAGGTAGAGGCGTGCCGCCGGCAGCTCGGCTAGACTGCGCTCGAAGCCGTCAAGCACGGTCATGGGATCTTTATTGGCGTCGAGGTTGGCCGCCCAGAGATAGATCGGGTCGCCGGTCAAACCGGTGCTCTCGCGGGCTGCGGAACGCTCCATCCTAAGGAAGCGGCTCGAGCCCTCCATGATGCCGAAGACGGGTCGCGATTCGGGGATCAGGCCGCGCGCCCGCCACGGTTCGGCCATCTCAGGGGAGGTGAAGAAGAACCCGTCGGCCGCTCGCAGCCCCCAGCGCTGAACGTGCGCCGCGAGACCTTCGTCGGGGCGCTCACCGTGGTGCTGTAGAACCAGTCTCGTGGCGCGGGGAAGAGACCGGCCCAAGGCGCGCGCCTGCAGACCATAGAGCAGACCGTTCAGGTGCACCACGTCCGGCGCCAGACGCCGGACGACGCGGTGCAGGCGCCAGGGAATCCGCTTGCGTGACAGGCGGGGGGAAAAGCGCCCGGCGACGAAGCGGTAGTCGATGCCAGCGCGCTGACAGCGAGCCTCGCGGTGGAAACCTTGCACCACGACCACGTCGGCGCCCGCCTTCCGCAGGGCACCGGCCCAATCCTCCACGCTGCGCAGCTCGTCGAGAACCGCCTCGGGCTCGGCGTCGGCGGCGAAATCACCGCCGTAGTTGACCAGAACGACGCGCATCGATGCTCAGGCGGCTGGAATCATGGTCGGAAAGTCTGTCACAGGATGTCTCTGGCCGATCGCTCGGGGTGGATTCGCCGACGGTCCGACGGAGGGTTTCAGATCCGGTGTGGTTTCGCTTATTATTTTTAGTTGTTCGACATTCTCCTCCTCCTTGCCGCCATCCCGCCAGGCAATCACCCCAGCACCTCAGAACCCACCCGAGAAAGCCCATGAAGGTCTTCGAGATCCGTGACGGATTCGGCCTCGATCAACTCCTCGAGGCCGAGCGTCCGAGACCGACCCCCGGTCACGGCGAAGTGCTGCTCGAAATGAAAGCAGCGTCTCTCAACTATCGCGATCTGTTGATGGTGAACGGTCACTACAACCCTCGTCAGCCGCTCCCGTTGATCCCCTGCTCGGACGGTGTCGGCGAAGTGATCGAGGTCGGGGAGGGAGTGAGCCGTGTCGCCATCGGCGATCGGGTCGCGACCCTCTTCTGTCAGAAGTGGCGCGGCGGAGCACCCGACAAGAAGAAGCTGCGCCACACCCTGGGCGGGCCCTACGACGGCACCTTGGCCGAGTACATGGTGCTGTCTGAGCATGGCGTGGTGAAGGTGCCCGACCACTTGACCCATGCCGAGGCCGCTACCCTACCCTGCGCCGCGCTGACCGCCTGGAGCGCTCTGGTCACCCAGGGCGAAGTGGCTGCCGGCGATACGGTGCTGGTGCAGGGCACCGGCGGCGTCTCGCTCTTCGCCCTGCAGTTTGCCCGCGCGCTCGGCGCCCGGGTGATCGTCACCTCATCGAGCGACGCCAAGCTCGAGGCGGTGCGCAAGCTCGGGAGCTGGAAAGAGATCAACTACGTCGACGATCCCAATTGGGGCAAGACAGTGCAGGAGATGACCGACGGCGTCGGGGCCAATCACATCGTCGAGGTAGGCGGCGGCGGCACGCTGCAGCAAAGCCTGCAGGCGATTCGCGCCGGCGGACAGATCAGTCTGATCGGAGTGCTCTCCGGCGTGACGACGGATCTCAACATTCTGCCGATCCTGATGCAGAACATCCGCATCCAGGGCATTCTCGTCGGCTCCCGTGAAGGCTTCGAGAAGATGAACCGCTGCATCACCCAGCACGAGATCCGGCCGGTAGTGGATCGCATCTTCCCCTTCGATGAGTCGCGGGAGGCGTTCGTCTACCTCTCCGGCGCCAGTCACATGGGCAAGATCTGCGTCGAGTTCTGAAGGGTAAAGCGCTGAACCTGGGTCCGTTCGCGCTGCGCTCTCAGGCGGGTGAATCTTTCGGCAAGATCAGCCGACGGGCTCGGCTTCCGCCGCCCAGCGCCAGCGCCTGGCGACGGCGAGACGGGCGTCGAGCACCAGGCTGAGGAGGGCTGGCACCAGGAAGAGGGTGAAGATAGTCGAGACGGCGAGGCCGCCGACCACGACACTGCCGAGGCCACGGTAGAGCTCGGAGCCGGCGCCGGGAAAGAAAACCAGCGGCAGCATGCCGAAAATGCTGGTGGCGACGCTCATGAAGATCGGCCGGATGCGGCTGCGGGTGGCCTCACGGATCGCCTCGCGCGGGGCTGAGCCCTCGCGGCGCAGGTGGTTGAGGGATTGGTGGACGATGAGGATGGCGTTGTTGACCACCGTTCCCAGGAGGATGATGAAGCCCAGCATGGTCAGCACATCGAGGGCCTGGTAGGTCGCCAGATTGAGGGTGGCGAGGCCAAGGATGCCGCCGAGCGCCGCCAAGGGCACGCTGAACAGGATGACGAAGGGATAGAGGAAGCTCTCGAACAGGGCCGCCATCAGGAGGTAGGTGATGACGACGGCGAGGAGAAAGTTCCATTGCAGGGCCTGGCGGGTTTGGGTGAGCTTGTCGGCCGAGCCGGCGAGGCGGGCGCGGTAGAGCCCGCTGAGAGCGCCGGTATCGCGCAGGGGGGTGAGGATCTGGCGCTCGATGCGCTCCATCGCGTCCTGCAACGCGATGGCATCAGGTGGCGTCACTTGAATCGTCACCGCACGCTGGCGCTCCAGGTGGCGGATCTGGGTCGGACCGCTGGCGAGCTCGACCTCGGCCAGGGAGCCCAGGGTGACCAGGCGGCCATCTGGGGTGGCGAGCGGCATCTGCTCCAACAGGTGGGTGCGGTGACTGTCGCCGCGCTCGGCCAGCACCCGCAGATCGATCTCCTGCCCTTCCAAGCGGTAATCGCTCGCCTTGACGCCATCCACCAGGGCACTCACCGCCACCCCCAGGTCGCGGTTGGCGATGCCCAACTCGGCGGTGCGGCGGCGGTGCGGCGTCACCCTGAGCTCGGGGTTGCCCAAGGTGAGGTTGGGCAGCGGGAAGGCCTGGGAACCCGGTAGCACCTCGGGAATCTGGCCGAAGACCCGGGTCCCGAGCTCCAGCAGCTTGTCGAGATCGGGACCCATGAGATCGATATCGATGTTGCGCCCCTGTCCCAAGCCACGCTGGAAGAGACTCAGCTGGCTGATGAAAGCCACCGCGCCCGGGAGCTCGGCGTTGACCTTGTAGAATTCAGGGATCAGCTCGCGCACCCGGGTCGGCTCGCGGCCGCTGGCGGCGATGAAGCTCATCGCCGGATCGGCGATGTAGAACATCATCTCGATCCCACCGCCCGGCAAGCCGGAGGCATCCTCGGTGGTCCACAGGGGCTCGAGCTGGGCGAGGAAGGGATTCTGCAGGTCGATGACCTCCTGCACGTTGTAACCCGGCGGAGGGATGATCGCGCCGAAAAGGAAGTTCTGGTTGCCCTGGGGCAGGTATTCGGCCTTGGGCACGAGGAGCAAGCTGGCGCCCACCGCCAGGGTGCTCGCACCCAGCACCACCGCCAGCCGGCGCCGCGTCGTGCCGCACAGCCAGTAGACCGCGCGGGTGATCCAGTCCGCGACGCGCTGCGCCGCCGCCACACCGCCCCACAGGCCCGACAAGCCCTCACCGCGATCCGTCTTGGCCGTGTCGAGCACCCGGGCCGACAGACTCGGGATCACACTGATCGCCACCACCAGGCTCAGGCCCACGGCGCAGGAGATGGCGATGGCGATATCGCGAAACAGCTGGCCGGCCTCTTCGCGCACGAAGAGCACCGGCACGAAAACGGCGATGGTGGTAAGGGTGGACGCCAGCACCGCCCCCCAGACCTCGCGCGCGCCGTCGCGCGCCGCCGCCGCCCGCGACTTGCCCTGCTGCCGGTGGCGATAGATGTTCTCCAGTACGACGATGGCGTTGTCGACCACCATGCCGACAGCGAAAGCCATCCCCGCCAGGCTGATG
>JBCCGX010000570.1:0-6548 GCA_039029035.1 Acidobacteriota bacterium
AAATCGCGCCGCCGCTCCTCAATCTCGTCCGTGCTCGGCCCAGTAACGGATCAGCTGCTTGACGTAGGCGAGGGAGGCTTCGAGGTTCTGAACGGTGTTCCACTCGAAGCGGCTGTGGTAGTCGTGGCCGCCGGTGAAGATGTTAGGGGTCGGTAGGCCGCGCTCGGAAAGCATGGAGCCGTCGGTGCCGCCGCGCACGCTCTGCTCGGTGAGATCGATCCCCATCTCGCGGCCGGCGGCAAAGGCGAAGGTTATGGCGCGCGGATCGGTCTCTTCGATGTAGTGGCGCATGTTCTTGTAGTTGTCTTGGATCTCGACCGCGATGTCGGCCCGCGGATTCTCGAGCCGCGCTGCGGTGGCCAAGCTCTCGACCAGCTGTTTCCGGCGGGCGAGGCCTTCGCTGGTGAAGTCGCGCAGCAAGATCCGGACTTTGGCGGAGGCGACGGTGCCCGACATCTCGTAAGGGCAGAAATAGCCTTCCGGGCCGTCTGTAGTTTCCGGCGCCTCGGCCGCAGGTAGGGCCGCGACAATCTTCGACAGGATGGTGACGGCGTTGGCCATGATGTCTTTCGCCGTGCCGGGATGGACGTTGACTCCGGTCACCCGGATCGTCGCCTCGGCGGCGTTGAAGGTCGAGGTGTCGATCTCGCCGACGGTGCCGCCATCGATGGTGTAGGCGACCTGCGCCCCCAGACGGTCCAGATCGAGCTTGTCGACCCCGCGGCCGATCTCCTCGTCGACGGTGAAGCAGAGCCGAAGGGGCGGCCGCGCAAGGCTCGCATCAGCGAGCAAGTCCTCGGCGACCTGCATGATGATCGCCACCCCGGCCTTGTCGTCGCTGCCCAAGAGTGTGGTGCCGTCGCTGGTGATCAGGTCGTGGCCGAGGTGATCACGCAGCTGCGGGCTGCGCTCGGGATCGAGGGTCACCGACGGCTCGCCCGGCAGGGTGATCACCGAGCCATCGTAGTCGCGGTGAACGATCGGCTCGACCGGGCCACCCGACTCATCGGGCGATGTGTCCACATGGGCCACGAGGGCGACGGCCGGCGTCGCGGCGGCCTCGACGGGCGGCAGAGTGGACTCGAGGCTGGCATACACGTAGCCGTGCTCGTCCATCGCCGCTCCATCTAGTCCCAGCGCATGGAGCTCAGCGACCAAAAGCCGGCCGAGGTCTTTCTGCTTGGCCGTCGACGGGGTCGTCTTCGAGCGCCGGTCGCTCTGGGTGTCGATGCGGACGTAGCGGAGAAACCGGCGTGCGACGCCGGGTAGCGAGTCGCTCATCGGTCTTAGGACCTCTGCAAGCCGCGGAAGACTTCGAGCGCTTCTTCGAACTGTTCGCGCGCCTTGCTGACGTAGGTGTGAGCCTCGTCGATATAGCCATCGGTCGAGGTTGACCACACCCGGTTCAGGTAGCGCTCGCCTGCAGCGAAGGGATTCATCACGTCGGCATAGGCCTGGAGGGAGAAGCTGTGGGCGATCGATTGGCGCGCCTGGACGAAGGCATCCTGATCATCGGGGAACTCACGGTCGATGTGATGCCGCAGATCGTAGACGTCGATCGATTCTTTGTCACGATCGAGAGCACGGGCCTTCTCGACGATGCTCGCAAGGCTCGACTCGATGGTCTGAATGTTGGCCGCCACCACTTCTTCGTTGCGCGACGCCTGATGGGTGGCGCGGCGGGCGAGTACCACGCCGATGGCTCCGAGGGTGAGGAAGACCAGGAACGGGCCGATCGACACCGTCTTGGCCTGCTCCACAGCGACGTACGAACCGCCCAGGAAGCTGACCGTGATCAGCAGATAACCGAGGTTCTTCATGCGGCGAACACCACCCAAAGAGAGTACCCGACGCCGATCAGTGCTTCGCCGACGATCAATCCGGCGGCCAGGGGGATGCCGGTGTCTTCGGCGAACTTGTGCCCCAACTTGGCGTCGGTGTAGATCCGCAGCAAGGTGCCCAGGGTATAGGTGAGGATGATGGCGAAGGGCAGATAGAAGCCCAGACCGACCATCACCCCGACACCACCGATGCCGCTGGCTGAGAGCAAGGCGCCGAGGCCCGCCCCGGCGAGATACTTGTCCATCGGCACATCACCGCCGAGGATGCCCTGAATCACGCTCGCTAGCGCCTGCCCCTGGGGCGCCGGGAGCCTCTCGCTGCCCAAGCCGTAGGCCTGGTGCAACACCACGATCAGGCCCATGATCAGGATCGGTCCCAGCCAAGTGGCGAGGAATTGGGCGATCTGTTGTTTGCGTGGGATGGCGCCCACTAGGTAACCGGTCTTGAGGTCGAGCATCAGGTCGGTCGCCTGCGCCATGGCGACACACATCGCCGCGCCGACGAACACCGAGGCGATGACGGTCGAGCGATCGTCGAGGCCACTGGCGACGAAGATCAGGATCGTCACGCCGATCAGTGTCATGCCCGACAACGGCGACCATTGGGTGCGGCCGATGCACTCCGACAGCACCACCCCGGCGACCCAGATCCACAGCGTACCGAGCACCGCCATCAGGATCGCCCGCCAAGGCTCGATCTGGTCGACCGAGAACACCGCCAGAGCCGACAGGAGCAGGAACGCACCGACGATGCCCTGGTAGAGGAAGCGAATGGGCATCTCGTCGGTCGACACGGCGGATTTGGTCTTCGCCGCGGCCTGCATGCTGCGAATGGCGCTCAGCACCAGCGGCAAGGCCAAGACGATGCCGGTCAGCGCGCCGCCGATGATCATGCCGATACCGAGCGGGCGGAAGAGGCCGAGGCGCAGATAAGTCGCCACCCCCTGCCCCGCCTCCGCCAGCACCGCGTCGGAGGGCAACAGGCCGCGCAGGTTCATCAGGGGTGCTAGGAACCAGTAGCAGACGTAGCCACCGATGATGAACCAGAAGCCGCCTTTGCCGGCCAGGTAGGCCGTGCCGATGGTCAGCAGCGACAGGTACCAGATGCCGTTCAAGTACTCCGGCAGGCCAAGCGCGGCCCCAAGGTTCCAGTACTCCACCCCCGACTGCAGGCTGATCAAGTGGACCAAGGCAGAGAGGAGCGCCGCGCCGAGCAACAGCTGGGCCTTGCGGATGCCCGCGCCAGGCGCCTTGAGGATCGCGGCGGTGGCAATGCCGCCGGGATAGGCCAGGCGATCAAAGTCGATCATCTGCTTGCGCAGCGGGATGATGAAGGCGATACCCAGCACCCCGCCGGCCATGCAGGCGACGACCAGAAGCGGCTTGTTGAAGTCGGTATAGCCGAGAATGAACAGCGCCGGGATCGAGAACATCATGCCGGCGGAGGCGCCGTTGACCGCTGAGGCCAAGGTCTGGCTAATGTTGTTCTCGATGATCGACCGCCGGCGCATGGCGCCACGCAGGACGCCAAAGCCGAGGATAGCCGCCAGCTCGGAGCCTTCGATCGAGAAACCGAGCTTGAGGGAGAGGTAGCCGATCGACAAGGCGATCAGGGAGCCGATGACATAGCCGACGAGCACCGCGGGCCAGGTGATCTCCGGATAAGGCCCGTGGCGCACCGGTTGCTTGACGCTCGTCGAATCGCTCGCCACTCGCTCTCCTGTGCGGGTCGGAAGACGGCGCCATGCTAACCCACGGCGCCGGCTAGCTCAAGACGACTCGTTCAAGAGGCAGCAGCCCGCTTCAGGGCCAGCAGCTTCTTTTGGTAGCGGCTCTGCACCAGATCGACCAGCACCAGCACGGTGATGACGAAGTAGAAGGTGGTCTTGGTCATCGGCTCGACCGCGTAGCCGAAGAGCTTGAGATGCGCCAGATGGCCGCCTTCGGACAGCAGCATGATGCCGACGATGAAGAGGATGAACAAGCCGAGAACCTCGTACATGCGGTTCTTCTGCAGGAAGTCGGACACTCTGTCGGCCATGACAATCATCAAGACACCACCGAACACGATCGCCGTCGCCATCACCCAGAAGACGTCGGTCAAGGCCATGGCGCTGAGGATGGAGTCGAAGGAGAAGACCAGGTTCATCGCCACGATCCAGAAGATCACCGAGCCGACCGATTTCTCGGCCTTCTCCTCTTGCGCCGCCTCCTCGAGGCCGAGCATGTGGAAGATCTCCTTGGTCGCGGTGTAGATGATGAACACGCCGCCGAGCAGGACGACCACACTGTGTAGATTGAACTCGCCGTCGATGACGCCGTTGTGCAGACTGAACCAAGGATTCTGAAACGCCTGGATGACGCTCATCAGGAGGAAGAGCAGGATGATCCGCGCCGCGATGGCAAGGCCGATGCCGAGCCGCCTGACCTTCGCCTGCTGGTCGGCCGGAGCACGCTTGGACTCGAGGGAGATGTAAAGCAGGTTGTCGAAGCCGAGCACCCCCTGCAACAGAATCAACATCCCAAGGGTCATCAGATTCTCGATCATCGTCGCTCCTTTCGTCTCGTCGAGGCCATTCGATCCGTCGCCTGGTAGGCGCCGGCGAATCGCGATACAGGCTTTGGTCTGCGAGCGAGATTCTCGCACACCGAAGCGCTAGCGGTCGACGAGCATCGGAGCGTCAGCTCAGCTTCGAGCCGATGATCGGAATCTCGCGGCGCCTGAGGTAGGCGACGGTCGCGGCTCCGATGAGCACCACACAGGCGAGGATGAAAAGCGTGCCGCCATCACCCTGGACCTCGATACCCAGCACGGTGAAATGGCTGAAGATCGCACCGATGATGACCGCGAGAGAGATCACCGCGCCGGTCGCCGCGGTGGCCGGGACAAGGAGCAAAATGCCGGCGATCAGCTCGACGATGCCGGAGCCGATCCGTCCCCAAGGCTCGGCGCCCAGCTTCTCGAAGATGTAGATCGACTCCGGTGCGCCGGTGAACTTGAAAAAGAGAGTCTGCAGCAGAATGCCAGCCACGACCACTTGTGCGATCCAGCTGATGATGTTCTGGTTCTTCGACAGTTGGCTCATCGTCGTTGCCTCCGATTCGTATGCGAAAACTTGCCGAGCGCGGCAAGTAGCGTGTGTTGAGTGCTTACGTGGATCTCTTTGTTGCCGCTCGAGCGAAAAGTTACTCCCTACTCACCAGCTACGCTGCGGAAGGCCACGGTCGATCGAGACGTCCCAGATCGGAGGTCCTTCCCCGGACCACCTCGAGGGCTCTCCTCCGCGATCTCGAAGGCGACCGATCCATCTGTGGCTTCGCCGTCGCGCACAAGCCCTTCGCACAAGAGCATATGCGCTTTCTACACCCGCTGACCGGCGCCCCCTTCGTCGACTGAAGGGGCGCCTGTTGTCGCGAAGGGCGACCCGCGCAGCCCCCCGATGCCTCCACAATCAGTGTCGGCCCAAAGGTCCCCAACTCACCCACTGCGCTCTTCAGGCCAACAAAAAAGGCGGCGCTAGCGCCGCCTTTTGGTGCCTCATCGAGTCTCGCGAGAGCTTCGACGAGAGGTGTGAGGGCCCGGTTTCAGCCACCGCCTTCGCTGGTGGCTTCGCCGTCCGCCGAATCGCTCTCGGCGGTCTTGATCTCGATCGGCTCGTAGACCGGGATCTCGAAGCTGAGCTCCTTGTGGCACTGTTCCTTCCACAAGTCGGTCACCTTGTCGAAAATGATGTTGGCATCCTTGAAGATACCGTCGGTGACGACGTAGTTCTCTTGCAGGTAGAGGATGTCATCGTCCTTGAGCTCGGTGCGCGGCACCTCGATCTCCTTGCCGTTCTCTTCCTTGGTGTCCGGCCGCAGGTTCTCGAGGGTCTCTTCCCACCCATTGAGGGCGCGGAAGTCTTTCGCGTAGTAGGCTTTACAGTATTTCCCCATCTCTGGCACGGTGAATCTCCTTGAGCTGTTCCGGTTGAGATAATCGGCGGCCGAGACCTAGGAGCCTTGCTCCGCGGCCCTTTTGGCGTCCTCTTCCATCTTCTTCCGGAGGCTCAGCGGCCGCATGTCGGTCCATACTTCTTCAATATGGTCCAGGCACTCTTTCTTGGGCCCTTCGACGCCAACGTCGTTCCAGCCGAGAGCATTTTCGCGATCGGCCGGCCAGATGGAGTACTGCTCTTCGTGGTTGATCACGACTTTGTAGATCGTCGTATCCTCTTCTTCGTCCCAGGCCATTCTTTTCTCCTTGGGTTTCGCCGGATATTATTGGGTTCCGGCGAACTGAGTCAAAGTGATGCGATACGCTCCCTTGCTCCGATGATCACGGACGCACTCTTTCAGGCTGACGCCGAGGATTAGGGAACGGCTGTCTGTTTCCAAACCAACATGCGTCCTGTGTGGACGCTAGGATACCAGATCCAAACCGTCGAAGTGAAAGCAGTTGGACAATCCAACTGTCCAATCCCGAGACGATTTGCTGAGAATAGCCAAGAGGAATCTGCCAATGCCAGCCAAAGTCGAGACCCACACCTTTCAGGCCGAGACCAAGCAACTGCTGGATCTGATGATCCACTCGCTCTATACCAACAAGGAGATCTTCCTCCGCGAGCTGATCTCCAACGCCTCTGACGCCATAGACCGCCTACGCTTCGAAGCCCTCACCAAGGAAGGTCTGCTCGAAGAGGACGACAAGTTCGAGATCCGGCTCGA
>JBCCGX010000571.1:0-6538 GCA_039029035.1 Acidobacteriota bacterium
CACTCCGCCTCCAGGCCGTGCAGCTCTTCCGGCGGAACCCGGCTGCCAGCCCGAGTGAGAAATCCCTGCGCATGAAAGATGTCCTTGACGCCGATCGGCAGACCGAAGAGGCTTGGCCGATCCTGCGGCTCAGGGAAGCGCTCGATCAGCTCCCGCGCCTCCCGGCGCAGGCGATCGAACCGTTTCGGCTCCGGTACGAAAGCCCGAACGTCTACCTCCCGGGCGCTAAAACGGGCCTCCAGAAGATCGATGAAGCTGAGCAGGTGATCATCCCCCTGCCGCAGGTCTTCCAAAAGCGTCAGCAACTGGCTCGCCGGGCGCTCAGCCATTCGCTCCATCCGACCTCATGGCGGCCGCTGCGCGCAGCACCGCCTCGACGATGTGCTGATAACCGGTGCAGCGGCACAGATTGCCCGACAGGGCGAGGCGCACCTCATCTTCGGTGGGGTCCGGATTTTCTTCTAGAAAGGGCAGGAGGGTGAGCAAGATCCCGCCGGTACAGAAGCCGCATTGCAGGCCATGGGCCTCCCAAAAAGCTCTCTGCAACGGGTGCAGCGTGTCGGGGCCCGGCGCCAGGCCTTCGATCGTACCGATCTCGTGCCCATGCGCCTGGATCGCCAAGGTCAGGCACGAGCGCACCGGCACACCGTCGAAGAGGATCGTGCAGGCGCCGCACACGCCGTGCTCGCAACCGACGTGGGTGCCGGTCAGCCCGAGCTCGTGGCGTAGGAAATCGCTCAGCAGCAGGCGCGGCTCCACCTGACGCTCGGTGCGCTCTCCGTTGACCGTCGTCACCAGGGTCTTGCGTTCGCTCAAGTCTGCCTCCGCTCGGCACGCTCTGCCGCCTGACCCAGCGCCCGGAGGGTCAGCACCTGCGCCAGATGTCGCTTGTAGTCTTGGCTGGCGTGAATGTCTCCCGTCGGATCGATCTCCTCGCTCGCTGCCACACGGGCAGCGCTGGCCAGGCGCTCCTCGCTCAACGCCGCGCCCTGCAGCAGACTCGCTGCCCGCGGCGCCTCCATCGGGGTCTCGCCAACACTCAGGTAGACCAGGCGCGCCGCCTCACAGCTTCCGTCCGCTGCCAGGGTCACCAACGCAGCCACGCCCACCTGGGCATAGTCCCCGTGTCGACGAGCGATCTCCATGAAGGCCCAGCCGGTCCTGGCCGGCATCGGCGGCAGGGCGATCTCCACCAGCATCTCCTCCGGCTCGAGCGCCGTGGCCAACAGCCCGACAAAGAAATCGCTGGCGTCGACCCAGCGCTCAATGCCGGCCCTCGCCAAGCGCAGGCGAGCCCGGCGAGCCAGGGCGATCACCGGTAGCTCCGAAGCCGGATCAGCATGCGCCAGGCTCCCCCCCACCGTTCCGCGATTGCGGATCTGCGGATGGGCTACATAGGGAATCGTCTCGGCGAGCAACGGAGCGTGGCGATGCACCAGCGGATCACGCTCGAGCCGCCGCTGGCGGGTCATGGCACCGATTCGGAGCTCGCCAGACGCATCCTGGCGGATGAAGTCGAGCTCGCTCAAACCGTTGCAATCGATCAACAGAGCCGGCTGAGAGAGCCGAAAGTTCATCATCGGTACCAGGCTCTGACCGCCGGCCAAGAGCTTGGCTTCGTCGCCATGCTGGGCCAGCAGGGCCAAGGCCTCTTCCAGGCTGGATGGCGCCTCGTATTCGAAGGCTGCTGGCTTCATCGGCTTGCGCTCGTCCGGTCGAGTTGGCGGGTTCTCAAGATGGCGCGATCTTAGCAGAGCCGCCATCGCGGCAAGCACCTTCTGTTCTTATCGATGACCTCAGGCGCAATCTTCCTTGGATCTCGCGATCCGCACCGAGCGCGTTGCCCGCATCTAGATCTATAGAGAGGGATGAGGGACCCACTCACAGACCGAAGATCTCGCTTCGCGCGCCTGGGCACTGTTCGACGATCTGGCTCCTCAGAGCGCCGAACGCGACGCTCAGCCTATCTGAAGAGCAAGATTCTGGCGTTATTGCGCCTTGTCCTTCGAGGGGGTTGCTCACCGAGCCGCTCACCACCAGACCAACAGCCCGGACCTCGAAGGCCGACGAGGAGATGATGATGTTGACTTACCGCTTTTATCTTTGTTTGAGTTTGGTCCTGTTACCCCTGCCGATTGCGGCCGGCGAGCGGCCTGAGGGGGTCGTCGTGGAGACCGTCGAACCGGAGTCTGCGGCCCAGCGCGCCGGACTCCGGCCGGGTGACGTTCTGCTGCAATGGCATCGTGTTGCGTCGCCTCCGGCCAACCCCAAGGCCGCTAGTGGTATCCTCAGATCTCCCTTTACGCTGTCTGAGATCGAGACGGAGCAAGCACCCCGCGGCCGTCTCGATTTGACCGGGAGGAGACACGGCGAGGGCCTTCTGATCAGCCTGCCGCCTGGGCGCTGGGGAATCTCTTCGCGCCCTCGGATGTCGGCTGTCGACCTCGAAATCTACCGGGAAGGTCAGCGTCTCCTCGACAACCGGGAGGGCCATCGGGGGCTGACTCAGTGGCAGCGATTGGCTTCCCGATGGGGCCAGGATGGAAACTCCAGCCGAGCGTGTTGGCTACTCTTGCGGATCGCCAAAGCCGCCGAGGCCAACCTCGATTGGTCGGTCGCTCGACAAGCCCTCGACGAAGCACAGAACCAGGCCGAGGCTTCGGGCCAGGCGGCAGTCCTCGCCGTCCTGAAAGATTCAAGAGCTCAATTTCTCCGCGATCGCAACGAGCTCGAACGAGCTCGAACAATGTACCGCGAAGCTTGGAAGATCCGACAGACGATCTCTCCTTCGAGTCTCGCCACGGCGACGAGCCTCACCAACCTCGGCAGCCTGGCCTTCGAGCGTGGCGATTTGGCGGCGGCCGAGGCGCATCACCAAGGCGCGCTGGCGATTACCAAACAAGTTGCTCCTCGTAGCCTGGCGGTCGCTACGAGTCTTCACTACCTCGGGAGGATCGAGGCCAGCCGTAGTGATCTGGCCTCTGCTCAGAGGCTCTTTCACCGCTCTCTAAGCCTCCAGGAACAGCTCACTCCCCCGGGCCTCGACGCGGCACAAAACCTCAACGGCCTGGGATACGTCGCCTGGCAGCGAGGCGACCTGGTAGCGGCGGAGGATTTTTTCCGCCGCTCGCTGAGCCTGCGCGAAGAGCTTGCGCCCCAAAGCCTGAGTATCCCCAAGAGTCTCAACAACCTCGGGGCCATCGCTTTCAACCGCGGCGACTTGGTAGCGGCGGAGAGCTACTTCCGACGCTCCCTGGAAATCAAGCAAGAGAGTGCCGCTCCTGGCCTCAGCGTTGCTTTCAGCCTCCACAATCTCGGCAGCGTGGCCTCGGCTCTCGGCGATCACCGGTCGGCCGAGAGCTACCTCCTGCGCTCCTTGGCGATTCGCGAGAAGCTCGCTCCACAGAGCCTCGACGTGGCGATGAGTCTCAACAACCTCGGGAAGGTGCTGTTCGATCAGGAGGATCTGGCAGTCGCCGAGAGCTATCTCCAACGCGCCCTGGCGATCTATAGCGAGTTGGCGCCACAGAGTATCGATAGCGCCGAAACACTGAGCTTCCTGGGTGACATCGCCCTCGCTCGCTCGGACTCGCGGTCGGCCGAAGCGTACTACCAACACTGTTTGCGCATTCGCCAGCAGCGAGTAGCGGGAACTGCCGATGAAGCCGCCGCTTGCCAGCGGCTAGGCGTCCTGTATCGCCGCCGCGGCGAGCTCGCTCGAGCCGCCTCGTTTTACGACTGTGCGGTGGCAGCCTTGGAGGCGCAGAGAAGCAAGCTTGGCGGCTCGGCTGAAGCCCGCGGCGAGTTCAGCGCGACGGTCGCTTCGACCTACCGGGAAGCGATCGATCTAACGGTCGAGCTGAGGCAACCCGAGAAGGCGTTCCACCTCCTCGAGCGCTATCGGGCGCGTGAGTTCGTCAACCTCCTGAGCGAGCGCGATCTCGTTTTCTCCTCAGACTTGCCCGAGGACCTCGAAAATCGACGGCGGAACGCCAACCGAACCTACGACCAAGCCTTCGGACGGTGGATGCGACTGTCCGATCGAGCCCCTGCAGAAGAGCGCCAGATTGCTCGACTGGAGCTCGAGACGGCACGGCGGATTCAGGACGAGATCCGCGCCGAGGTCCGCACCGCGGCCCCACGTTTGGCTGCGCTACGGGACCCACAACCCCTGGGCCTCGCAGCCGCCCGAGCCTCTCTCGACCCCGGTACCCTGTTGCTTTCCTACTCGATTGGTAGGGAGAGAAGCCACCTCTTCGCCACCGAGCCCGAGGGTGGCGATTTCCTTGTCGTACCGCTGCCGATCGGCGAAGACGCGCTCCGGCGAGAGGTCAAGAGCTTCCGCGAGATTCTAGGGCAAGGTCACCTCGACCGGCGTCCCGAGAGGACTTTGCTCGCTGCTCGACGTTTGAGCTCGCTGTTGCTGACACCGGTCGCTGCCGCTATTCGACGGGCCGAGCGTATCCTGATCCTCGCCGACGGCCCCCTACACTCGCTCCCGTTCGCCGCTCTTTCCGATCCGGACCTCCGCGAAGGAGGATTCCTGGTCGAGACCAAACCGCTGTTCCGGGCGGCTTCGGCTACCGCATTCGCTCTGCAGAAACCGGAACGACGGCCACCACGTCCGTTGCATCTGACCGCCTTCGGTGATCCCTCCTATCCGACAAAGTCAGCAGCACGCCAGTCGCCGGCAAGCCCTCTACAAGCATCAGCTCCGCCTCGCCTACGAGCCGCTGTACGAAGGGGTTTAGACCTCACTTCCCTGCCAGCCACCCGCGAAGAGGTCGAGAACCTGCGCCGCCTCTTTCCGGACAACTCACGGATTTTTCTCGGCGCAGCAGCCACGGAAGAGCGCGCCAAGTCCGTCGGCCGCGAAACAACCCATCTCCATATCGCCTCCCACGGCCTGCTCGACGACCGTTCTCCGCTCGATTCCGCCTTGGCCTTGTCCATCCCGCAGAACTGGAGCGCAGAGCGAGACAACGGCCTCCTCCAAGCCTGGGAGATCTTCGAGCAGGTACGCCTCGACGCTGATCTAGTCACCCTATCGGCTTGTGACACCGGCCTCGGCAAAGTGCTCGGCGGCGAAGGGTTGCACGGTCTTACACGTGCTTTTCAGTATGCTGGCGCACGGTCCGTCCTGGCCTCCTTATGGAGTGTCAGCGATCGGTCGACCGCAGAGCTGATGCGACACTTCTATCGCTACCTCGGCGCCGGCCGGAGTAAGGCCGAAGCGCTGCGCCACGCCCAGCTCGATCTGTTGCACAACAACGCGCTATCCCATCCCTTTCACTGGGCCGGCTTCGAACTGGTCGGCGATTGGCGTTGATCAGGGCCTACGGGCGCCGCTGCGGTGCGGCGCCCGTGCAGTTCGATTCGCTTCAGCCAATAACGACGATTTGGGCGCGAGTCCCCGCCCTGACCTGTGTCTCGATCTTCATACTCCCACCTCCTTTTCTTGGGTCTTTCAGACTTCTCGTGTCAGAAGCATGCAGGAGGCCGCCCGACGTTTCGGGCGGTCTCCCGGACGATCAGACTCAACCGATGATGACGATCGCGGCACGCATGCCTGCCTTGACGGCCGTTTCCAGCTGCATGGGACTTCACCTCCTTCCCTGGCTGCCCCGGCCTCTCACTGACGTGCTTTCCGACCTTTCGTGAGAAACAGTCACCGCCCTCACTTCGCCGTTACAGCGCTGTCCTCCGACGCCAGGACCCCACAGGGAGCTAGGGGTGGCCTGCAATCCGTGCCTTCGTTCTGCGTCGTATCTGAGACAAGACGGCGTTCGATGGGTTGGCCTGGTCTGCTAGCCGCTCTACACTACGCGTCTCCCGTCCACCCCCCAGCCGACCGCTGCAACCACGCGCAAAGAGACTCTCGACAATGTCCGACGCCACGGGCTCCAATCCCCGTCCTCTTGCTCCCCTGCCCGACGACGCGGCTATCGATGTCGTGATTCCGGCGTTCAACGAAGAGGCTTCCCTCCCCAAAGTGCTCGCCGCGCTACCGCGACCACCGGTGCGGCGGGTCGTGGTCACCGACAACAACTCGAGCGACACGACGGCCGAGGTGGCGCGGCAAGGCGGCGCGGTGGTGGTCTTCGAGAAGGTGGCGGGCTACGGCAACGCCTGCTTGGCCGCCCTCGACCATTTGCGACACAACGACCCACCAGCGGTCGTGGTCTTCATCGACGCAGACTACTCGGATCACCCGGAAGAGTTACCACGGGTGGTGGCACCGATACTCGAGGGGCGGGCCGATGTGGTGATCGGCTCACGGATCCTCGGCCAGCGCGAGCCTGGTGCTCTACTGCCCCAGGCACGGGCTGGAAACGTCGTGGCCTGTACCCTCATCCGGCTGCTCTACGGCCACCGCTACACCGACCTCGGCCCCTTCCGAGCCATCCGCTGGGACGCCTTCGAGGCCCTCGCCATGGAAGACCGCAATTTCGGCTGGACCGCCGAGATGCAGGTCAAGGTGCTGCGTCATGGCATGCGAGTCGAGGAAGTGCCGGTGAGCTACCGCAAGCGAATCGGC
>JBCCGX010000572.1:0-6536 GCA_039029035.1 Acidobacteriota bacterium
CTGTGGCGCAAGGCCCTGGCCAAGAACCTCGCCCGCGGCCAGGCGCAAGGCACGGTGCGCAGCGAGATCGATCCGGACACCACCGCGGCTTTTCTGGTCGCCTCCCTGGAAGGCTCGATCGGTCTGGCTAAGGGCTCCCAGGATCCGTCGCTGCTCGAGACCTGCACCCGCGGCGTCATCCAGTTCCTCGAGACGCTGCGGTCCCCACCGCCCGCGACGGCCAGCGCCGGCAAGGCCGACGCTGCGGCCATTCACTGAATCGGGGCGCCGAAAAAAGATGCAACCCTGGTTCGCAGACCTCGTAACATACCTACCGGTATGAACTGACTCATCGGAAACCGAAACTGTTCTGCCTCGTCGTACGAACTCTTACATACCTACCGGTATGCACCTGACTCGAGGGGAGCCTGCAACGATGCCTTCCGCAACGCAGCCATCCGAAACACGACAGAAACGCTCTTTCGATTCGGCACCGGTCGCCTATGGCCGCTGGGTCATCCGCTGGCGCTGGCCGATTCTCGCCGCCGTGCTCGTCGCCAGCCTGTGGGCCTCGGCCGGCGCGGGTCGCTTGGGATTCGCCAGCGACTACCGGGTCTTCTTCTCCGAAGACAATCCGCAGCTGGCGGCGTTCGACGCGGTGCAGAACATCTACACCAAGAACGACAACATCCTGATGGTGGTGGCGCCGGCAGACGGCCAGGTGTTCACCGCTGAGAACCTCGCCGTGATCGAGGAGCTCACCGAAGAAGCCTGGCAGATGCCCTTCGCCATCCGGGTCGACTCGGTGACCAACTTCCAATACTCCTACGCCGAGGGCGACGACCTGATCGTCGATGATCTAGCAGCCAGCGCCAGCACCTTGAACGCCAACGAGCTGGCTCGGGTGCAAAGCATCGCACTGCAAGAACCGGCCCTGGTGAACCGTCTGATCTCGCCCCTGGCCGACGTTACCGGCGTCAACGTGACCCTCCAGGTGCCGGGCAAAGACCCGGCGGAAGTCCGCGAGCCGGTGGCCTTCGCCCGTGAGTTGGCCCAACGCATCGAAGCCGAGCACCCGGGGATCGAGGTCCACCTCTCCGGCCTGGTGATGCTCAACAACGCCTTCTTCGAATCGGCGATGAACGACATGGCGACGCTCATTCCGCTGATGTACATCGTGTTGTTGACGGCCATGGCGCTCCTGCTGCGGTCGCTTTCCGGCACCTTCGCCACGGTGCTGGTGGTCGGCCTCTCCTCCGGCGCGGCGATGGGCCTTGCCGGTTGGTACGGCATGCTCCTGACGCCGATCTCGGCCCTGGCACCGACCATGATCCTCACCATGGCGATCGCCGACAGCGTCCACATCCTGGTGACCGCCTTGCAGGCGATGCGCCGTGGCACGGCCAAGCACGATGCCTTGGTCGAGGCTCTGCGGGTCAACCTGACACCGGTGACCCTGACGACTATTACCACAGCGATCGGCTTCCTGAGCATGAACGCCAGCGACGTGCCGCCGCTCAACCACCTCGGCAACGTCACCGCCCTCGGTGTGGTGGTGGCGTTCGCCCTCTCGGTGCTCTTCTTGCCAGCTTTGATGGCCGTGCTGCCGGTGCGGGTGGCCGCTTCGGCCAACCCCACCGCGTCGCGCAGCGTCGCCGGCTTCGACGCCCTCGGTCGCTTCGTGGTGCGTCACCAGCATCGCTTCCTCTGGGGCATGACCGCCGCCGTCGTGCTGCTGGTCGCCTTCATCCCGCTGAACGAGCTCAACGATCAATTCGTCCAGTACTTCGACGAATCGGTCGAGTTTCGCCACGACACGGATTTCATCACCGAGCACCTGACCGGCGTCTACCAGGTGGAGTTCTCCCTCAGCGCCGCCGAAAGCGGCGGCGTCAGCAACCCGGCCTACCTGCAGAAGCTCGACGAGTTCGAGGCCTGGTTCAAGCAGCAAGAGGAGACGATGCACGTCTCCAACATCGCCGAGACCCTGCGCCGCTTGAACAAGAACATGCACGGCGATGATCCGTCCTACTACAGGCTACCGGAGAGCCGCGAGCTGGCAGCGCAGTACCTGCTGCTCTACGAGATGTCCCTACCCTACGGGCTCGATCTCAACAACCAACTCAACGTCGACAAGAGCGCCACCCGTTTCGTCGTGACCCTCGAGGATCTCACCTCCCAGGAGCTGCGCGACGTCGCCGCGCGGGCCGAAGCCTGGCTGCGGACGAACGCCCCGGCTTCGATGTTCTCCCACGCGGTGAGCCCCGGGGTGATGTTCGCCCACATCTCGGACCGCAACATCCAGAGCATGATCCGCGGCACCACCCTGGCCTTCTTGCTGATCTCCACCATCCTCGTCTTCGCCCTGCGTAGCTGGCGCCTCGGGGTGCTCAGCCTGATCCCCAACATGGTGCCGGCGGCGATGGCCTTCGGCCTCTGGGGGCTCACCGTCGGCCGCATCGGCTTTGCCGTCTCGGTGGTGGTGGCCATGACCCTCGGTATCGTGGTCGACGACACGGTGCACTTTCTCAGCAAGTACCTGCGAGCGCGGCGCGAGCGCGGCCTGGCACCGGAGGGCGCGGTGCGCTACGCCCTGAGCTCGGTCGGCACCGCCCTGGCAGTGACCTCGGTGGTGCTGATCGCCGGCTTCGCCGTCCTGGCGCAGTCGACCTTCCTGCAAAACTCACAGATGGGGAATCTGTCGGCGGTCACCATCGCTTTTGCCCTGATCGCCGATTTCCTTCTCCTGCCGGTCCTGCTGATCCGCCTCGATCGATCGCGCCAGGCGCAGCAGGCGGTGCTCGACGAAGGCTCCCTCGCCGCATCGAGTTGAATACAAGATTCTCCAATACCTCGAAAGGAACCGATCGTGAAGAACAACCCTACGGTCCGCCTCGGTCAGGCCTTCGCGGCCATCCTCGCCATCTTTCTAACTCCGCCCCTATGGGCCACGGCGGAAGACCGTGGCCTCGAGATCGCCGTCGAAGCGGACCGCCGCGACACCGGGTTCGACGACTTCAAAGCCGACCTGCGGATGATCCTGCGGAATCGCCACGGCGAAGAGAGCACTCGCGAGCTGCGCAACCGCACCCTGGAGCAGGAGGCCGACGGCGACAAGAGCCTGGTGATCTTCGATCAGCCGGCCGATGTCAAAGGCACCGCCTTCCTTACCTTCAGCCACAAGCAGGGCAACGACGACCAATGGCTCTACCTACCGGCCTTGAAGCGGGTGAAACGGATCTCGGCCAACAACAAGAGCGGCCCCTTCAT
The DNA here is from genome assembly GCA_039029035.1 of Acidobacteriota bacterium. GTDB lineage: Bacteria > Acidobacteriota > Thermoanaerobaculia > Multivoradales > J023 > JAAELT01. The sequence goes on from JBCCGX010000572.1 coordinate 3,250, forward strand.
GGGCAGCGAGTTCGCCTACGAGGACATCTCCTCGCAAGAGGTTGAGGAGTACACCTACAGATTCCTGCGCGAAGAGGTGCTCGACGGCCGCCAGACCTTCGTCATCGAGCGCTATCCGGTCGATCCGAAGTCGGGCTACACGAGGCAGATCGTGTGGATCGATCAAGACGAGTACCGCACCTGGAAGATCGATTATTTCGATCGCAAGGATGCCCTGCTCAAGACCCTCACCTTCCACGACTACCAGCAGTACCTGGAACGCTACTGGCGACCGGACCGCATGGCGATGGTCAACCACCAAACAGGTAAATCGACCGACCTCCTGTGGACGGGTTACGAGTTTCGCAACGGTTTTGGCGAGCGTGAGTTCGATCGGGCCAGCCTGGCTCGGGCGCGGTGAGAGTTGACCCGGGGCTGACGCCCCGGGCTAAGCGCGGTCGCCCTTTCAGGGCTGCAATCTATCGCGGTCGCCCTTTCAGGGCTGCAATCGGAAAAACGATCGAGAAGTGCCGAACATGCGATATCTCAAGACTACTGCCCCCCGATGGCTTAGAACCGCCTTCTTGATCGCCGCGGCATGCCTGGCACTTCCCGCCACCGCTGCCGATTGGTCCGGCTACGTCGCCCTCGATCAGCGCAGCTTCCTCTCCAGCCCGGCGTTTGACGACCAGAGCGACACCGACCTCTCCCTGGTCTTCGAGCCGGAGCTCTACCACGAATGGAACGAGGGCAAGGACAGCTTCACCTTCACGCCTTTCTTCCGCTACGACAGCCAGGACTCCGAGCGCACCCATCTGGACATTCGCGAGCTCTACTGGCAGCGGGTCAGCAGGGATTGGGAGCTGCGGGTCGGCATCAGCAAGGTGTTCTGGGGGGTCACCGAATCGCAACACCTGGTAGACATCGTCAACCAGACCGATCTGGTGGAGAACCCCGACGGCGAGGACAAACTGGGGCAACCAATGGTTCGCCTCGCTTGGTTTCGCAATTGGGGCACCCTGGAGCTTTACTTGCTGCCCGGCTTCCGCGAGCGCACCTTTCCCGGCCGCGACGGTCGCCTGCGACCGGAGCTGCCGGTCGACACCGATCGGGCACTCTATGAATCGAGTGCCGAGGAGGGCCACCTCGACGCCGCGCTGCGCTGGTCCCATGTCCTCGGTCCGTTCGACGTCGGCCTGTCGTACTTCCGTGGCACCGGGCGTGATCCCTTGCTGCGCTTGGACACCGGGAGCGGCGAGCCCCGCCTGCTCCCCTTCTACGAGCAGATCGACCAATTCGGGCTCGATCTGCAGGCGACGGTCGGCGGCTGGCTGTGGAAGCTCGAGACCATCCACCGCAGCGGCTTCGAAGACGACTTCAGCGCCGCGACCGGCGGCTTCGAGTACACCTTCGGCAGCCCCTTCGGCACTGGCTACGACGTCGGCCTGCTGGTCGAATACCTGTGGGACGAACGGGGCGACCAGGCCCTCACCCCGTTCGAAGACGACGTCTTCCTCGGCACTCGCTGGGCGCTCAACGATGTGCAATCCACCGAGATCCTCGCCGGCGGCGTCATCGACCTGGATAGCGATGCTGCCAGTCTGCTGGTCGAGGCCAGTCGCCGCCTGAAGGCGTCGTGGAAAATCGAGCTCGAGTGGCGCGGCTTCGTCGGTATCCCGCCGAACGATCCGGCGGCGTCACTGCGCGCCGACGACCACTTCGCGCTGCGCATCGCGCGCTATTTCTAAACCCTGTTCAATTCGGCTCGCCCGCCGGCTCCAGGCCGAGACGCTGCAGGAGGTTCTGCAGGATACGGGCGGTGAGGCCCCAGATTTGCCGGCTGCCGACGTGGTAGATGCGCAAGACGCGCTCGACGCCGTCGATCAGGACGGCTCGATCTTCGACCATGGTGGGGTTGGCGAAAGCCTTGATCGGCACGGCGAAGATATCTTCGATCTCGTCCTCGTTCGGCTGGGTCTCGACCGGGAAGGGCACCGCGCCGACACAGGGCACAATGCGGAAGCCACTCGGCGTCTCGGCCTCGTCGAGCGCCCCCAACTGCAGGATCTTCTTGCTGTCGATGCCGATCTCTTCCTCGGTCTCCCGGACGGCCGCGGCCCAGGAGTCCTCGCCCGGCTCCAGGCTGCCGCCGGGGAAAGCGATCTGCCCCTTGTGGTGGGGCAACTTGTCGGTGCGCTTGGTGAGCACCGTCCACAGCTCACCCGCGTCGACGTAGAGCGGCACCAGCACCGCCGCCTGGCGCGCGTCGGTCGGTGGCAGGCGCCTGGCGGGCGGCGCGTTCAGGTGGCCGCGTATCTCGATGATCCAACTGGTCAGCTGCGGGTCACTCATGGGATTCCTCTTGCAGTTCAGGCTCAGCTGTCAGTGTAGCGCTCGCCGTACATCGCGAAGCCCAGGGCCTGGTTCTTGGCGCCAGGCAGCGCGAAGCCCAAACGGTATAGCCATTGCGTGCGCGGCGTCCACCACATGGGATGGCGGCGCCCGCCTGCGGGCTCGATACGGAACGAGATGCCGCCGCCGGGCTGGAGCAACTTCTCCGACAGCTCACCACCCTGCACCTCGATCTGGCTCGGAGCCTCTTTGCCGAAGTCGAGGCGTAGCGCATCGAGGGGCTCCATCGAGGCGACGAGGAGCTCGACCGATCCCGAGCCATCGACCATCAGCCGGCTGCGTTGCGCCTCCGCCCAACCCCGGTCAGTCAGAAACTTGACCATCAGACCGTTGTGCTCACTCACCGCGCCGCCCGGCAGCCAGCGCTGCGAGGTCTCGTGCGGCAGAAGGTCTTGGGCCGTCTCAGTGACGTGGCGGTAGCCCTTCGCCGGATCGATCGGGTAGGCCCACGGCGAGGTCCAGAGTCGCCCGAGAAAGAGAACCGCCAGCCCCAGAGCGGCCGCCGTCGCCAACGCCCGCGGCACCCGCCGGCGCTGGCTCTGAGGTGAGGGCGCGGCGGTCAACAGCCACAGCGCACCATAGATCGGTAGGAACAGGCGATTGCCGATCGCGCCCTCGCCACCATAAAGATTGAAGGGATGAAGCACCACGATACCGATTCCCCAGGCCAACGCTGCCAACGCCAGGGGTCGGCGGTAGCCCCGGAGGGAGGCGACCCACGGCAACAGGACCAAGGGTGCGAAATAGGGCACCAAGCCGATCGCCTGGCCGAACAGCAGATAGACACCATCCCAAAGCCAGAGCCGCAGATCGACGCCCCAGGCGAAGCGTGGCGCCTCGTCCCAATGGAAGGCGGAGAGCCGCTTCACGGTCTGCGACCACTCGGCGGCGGTGAA
>JBCCGX010000573.1:0-6528 GCA_039029035.1 Acidobacteriota bacterium
AATTCTTCGACCTGTGCGACGGCAAAGCCCTCGAAGCACCCTGGGCCGCGCCGGACTACGCCGCGGTGGCCCTACAGTTAGCCGAGAAGACCGGCGACATCCACCTGGTGAACCTGGCCAAAGGCGTCGCCGTGCACTCCGTCATCGGGAGAACCCAATGGCGGACTGCCGCCAAGCTCCTGGCTGAATATCGCCAGGACGCCGTCGACTGCTGTGCAGTCTGCGCCGGCGACTGGCTGCGGCGCCAAGGCGATCTGCTGACCGAAGCCCACGACCCGGTCCTGGCGGCTGGCTTCCTGGACCTCTCGGCCGAGATCCTGGGCAAGAATCTGGGCGACGACATGCGCGGCCGGATCCTCTTCGTGCGCAGCATCGCCCACTTCTTTGCCCGCAACCCCGTACAGGCCCTGCGCGATGCCGACGAAGCCTTGCGCTCCTACGCCCTGTCGACCCCGCGTGGTTACTTCATGGACACCATCGCCCTGTTTGGCTGCTTCCTGAAGGACCGTGCCGAGCGGCAGCACTATCAGGCAGCGCTCGACAGCCTCACGGACTTCCGCCAGCGCATCAAAGGGCAGAGCAAGGGATGGCACGAAGTGCGCGATCGCCTGCGCTGGGTGATCGCCCAGATCGACGCCTGGCTCGGCCACTCGCGCCGCGCCCGAGTCGCCCTCGAGCGAACCCGTGCCAGCCACCGCAAGCACTCACCCCATCGCTACGCCCTGGCCATCGCCCTCGACGAAACCCTGGTCTACTGTATGCACCGCAACCTACCCCACGTGCACGTGCGCTCGATCCAGGGCATCCTCAAGTCGTGCAAACAGAACCTCAAGCTCGAGGACGACCTGAAACGCAAACTCCGCCACGCCGCGCGCCAGCTCGGCGAATCCCCCTGGCACGCGCGCCAAATCCTCGTCGGCCTCAGGCGATCCTTCATCGTCCCCGTCCCAAGTCTGCTGGCCAGCAACCGCCCGCCGGCGGAATCGGCGCGGAAACGGAAAGCGGCGGCAACCCTCGCTGGGCCCTAGCGTGGCATGGATACCTCCAATGCCCATTTTCGCGCCTATCACCGGTGTCCACAGAGTCGGGGCTATGCGGAGTGACCTTCCCCGTCTTGCGGCTGATCCGGTGCCGCTGGCAAAGCTCCGTCATCGTAAACAGGTTCCGTTCAAGATCCGCGATAAAGCACATGCGTTCTTTCATCGGCGTCGTCTTGCTCCAGGGCATCGAAGTCCTCCTCCGGTGTGCGTCGCGCTCTCTTCACCTTGAGATTGAAAGATCGTCTCCAAAGGCGCGATGACGTGACCGCGAACGTAGTCAGAAAATCCCGACATCCCAGATCGACGATCTCAGCCTCCAGGACCCTCGCTTCGTGATCGATGGCCTGTTGCACGGCCTGACTGTACGAGCTGCCGTTTGTGTCCGAATGCACTCGATGGTGCCCATCGTGGAACTCTTCGATTTCCGCAGCCAGGTTGTTCTCGATGCCTGTTAACGCGCTCGCAGCAAGAGCTGAAAAACTCGGCTTGCTCAACTGCGGTCAGGGCGAGTTTCGGAAAGACCTGATAGAGAAACTCCTCGCCGACCTTGTTCACCTCGCCGGCCTTGTCTCGCTGTATCTCTGCCGCCAGGAAGGAGATCATGTACTCACAGAAGGGGTAGAGGTCCGGCCTGTTCTTGGCGTTGAAGCGAACCTTGATAGTGGTGCGAAGCTCGCCGCAGGCTCGGCCCCTTCTTTCTCTGTCGGGACCTCTGTCACTGCCAGGCCGAAGAAGGTCGTAGTACTGTCCAGGGACGCCTTGAACGCGGAGGCATCGGAGCTCTCCATTCGCCACATTAGATCCAAAAGATTATCCAGCGCCCGACGGTCTCGATTCTCGTCGAGCCATCAGGCCCGATCTCTGGACGCCAGGTCTCGAGGTACTGCTCCTGCTGGATAGAAAGCTCCAGGCCCTAGATCTCACGGCGTGTCCGGCGGAGGTCCTCTGCGCTTTGAGGAACGGTCTCTTTCTCGAGATCCCCACGAATCGACGGCGGATACGATTCGACCTGGGGCAATTGGGCATGGATAGTCGGGACAGCCAGCCCATTGGCTGGCATGGACAGCAAAGCGACGGCAACGGCGAAGCGGTTGGCTCGCCCTTTCGGTTGATTCTTCAACAGCTACTCCTTGGTTGTGACAGATCCACCCATCTCGTATCGGTACCGAGAACCCGAACCCCTTAGACACCTCGCGAGCCGGGCTTCATCGCTTTACGCGTCAACGAATCGCTAGAACTGACAAACTCCTGCAACTCTTCGAGGCACACCTCCAGCAACGCGTCGCGCAGCCTATGGGGGCTCTCGGCCGATCATGTCTGTCTGATAGAATTGGCTCACACACCTTCAAAGACGTCATCGGTAGGCTCAATATCGGCAAGACTGCTCAGATCGGATGCCTAACCTAAAGAAACCGCCTGAAACAGATACTTAGATAGTCGTGGCCAACGGCGGACGCCCGACTGTCGGCCGCCTCAAATTTAACCAGGCATGGTCAACAACGAAGAAACGGCAGAATCTGACAGGCCGCATCGGTTCCTCAGCAGAACTATCCGAATTCTGCGCACAACTTCTGCTGAGATGTGGGTCGCAACGTCAGCTGTTCTGATCAGTCTCAGTGCCCTGGTTGTGTCGATTGCCGAAGTCCGGATCATGCGTGAGCTGCAGGCGGGGGAGCGTCGACATCAGCTAGCGAGTGTCTGGCCGAACTTGACCTTCACGACGAGCACAAGCTCCTCCGACGAGGTATCCCACTTGTCGTTGAAGAACACCGGCGTCGGTCCGGCCATTCTCCAGTCGGTGGAGGTAACGGTCGCTGGGGAAACGGTACACACCTGGCCTCAGGCGGTCGCCAAGATGCTCGGAGATACCTCATCTCTGGGTGGGCACACGCACATTTCGGCAGGCACAGTCATGCCGCCTGGGTCCACGATTCAGTTGTTGGAGCTCGGCGACAGCCAGAAACGGAGCCAGCTGAAGATCGACATCTGCTATTGCTCGGTCTTCGAGGAATGTTGGCGGCGAGATTCCATACTCGGATCCGCCGCTCAGGTTGACTCTTGCGATCTCGCCCAAGAGAGGCAATTCGTGCTTGGAGAGTAGCCAGGCCCCACGGTTGCTTTCCCATCGCATAACTCTACGGTGGCACGGTGAGACGCTGCTTGAGACCTACGCCGCCGGCAGCCGCAGGACCAGGACGGTCAAGTCGTCGTCGCGGATCTGGCGGCCGGTGAAGCGTTCGACGTCGGCCAGCACGGCGTCGCGCAGCTTCTGGGGGCTCTCGGCCGAGTGCCGGGCCAGGCTGGCTTCGAGGCGGTCGAAACCGAATTGCTCGTCGGAGCCGTCGGGCGTCGCCTCCACCAGGCCATCGGAGTAGAGGAACACAGCATCACCCATGGCGAGCTTCGAGTTGCGCATGGGAACGTCGATCTCGCCGCGCACGCCGAGGGGGTAGGAGCTCGCCTCGAGGGGCTCGACATCGCCGGTCACCGCCCAGATCGACGCCTGGCTCGGCCACTCGCGCCGCGCCCGGGTCGCCCTTGAGCGCATCCGGGCTAACCACCTCAAAAACTCACCGCATCGCAACGCTCTGGCCGCCGCCCTCGACGAACCTGGTCGACTGCATGCACCGCAACCTGCCCCAAGGCCACGTGCGCTCGATCCAGGGGATCCTCAAGTCCTGCAAACAGAATCTCAAGCTCGAGACGACCTCAAGCGCAAGCTCCGCCACGCCGCGCGCCAGCTCGGCGAATCCCTGAGCACGCCCGCCAGATTCTCGTCAACCTGCAGCGCTCCCATTCTCACAACTGACTCGCAAAAGGCCGGTTGATTCTCAAACTTGATAATTGATTCTCAAAAAGAGTCTCCTAAAGCCGCATTCCTCCGTTCTCTCAGCCTCGAAGTTGCCTGGCACCGTTCCTGCACTAGCGTGCCTGCACCTGTCGACAGCCCGAAAACGAGTCGTTCGCGGTGAGCTCCGCACCCGTGGCGCGGTGCTCAGCCCTAACCTGGTGCTCGGCCCAGGCTTGGCACCTGCCGTCCACTTTCTCTACAGGAGACCCACTGATGCGTTCGTTGACCCTAGCGTTGCTCCTCATCTTTGTGTTGGCCCCCGTGGCCACAGCAGATCCGTCGATCGAGTCGAAAATCGCTCCGGAGTTGCTGGTCCAGCTCGACAACGATCTCTTCAAGGCCCAGGCGGAAAGCACCGAGGCACCGGTCTACCGCGTCGTCGTCGACCTCAGGCAGCGCGCGGTGAGGGGGCAAGCCGAAATGACCCGCGCCTTTGCGTCGCCGGAAGGCCACCGTGGATTGATGGCCGACATCGCCGATCTCCAAGAGGGTGTCCTGCTGTCGATGGCCTCCAAGGCCAGTGGCGATGACTTCCACGTCTGGAACCTCTACCAGAGCACCTATGGATTCTCCGCCTACGCGGACGCCGCCTCGATCCGCGAGCTGGCTGGCCATGCCGACGTCGCCTTCATCCAGGAGTTGCCGCTCTACGTGAAGATGGACGCCCAGGCGCACGCCATCACCAATGCCGACAACGCTCACTCCGGCGGCACGACCGGCAGCGGCGTGACGATCGCCATCATCGACGATGGCATCGACCATGATCACGCCGCTTTCGGTGGCCAGAGCGCTTGGCCGAACTCGAAGATCCTCGGTGGACGCGACTTTGCCGATAATGACAACAACCCGCGCATCGACTGCACCAACCAGAGCCACGGCACCGCGGTGACCGGGGTCGCGGTTGGCGACGGAGGCGGCATCGTCGGCTCCGCGCCGGACGCGAAGGCCGTCTTCCTGAAGATCCAGAGCGCGTCGATCTGCGGCCAGAACGGGCTCGACGGCGACATCCCCGGCGCCATCGACTGGGCGGTGACCAATCGCAACAACTTCTCGCCGGCGATCAAAATCATCTCGATGAGCCTCGGCACCACCACGACCTTCACCAACCCCTGCTCGTCGATCGCCGAGGCCAGCGCCCTGGCGGCGGCCCGCAGCGCCGGCATGGTGACCCTGGTGGCTTCGGGCAACGGCGCGGTCAGCAACGGTATCTCGTCGCCGGCCTGCCATCCCGACGCCGTGTCGGTGGGTGCGACCTACGACGCCAACATCGGCGGCGCCAACTTCGGCCTGTGCAACGACACGTCGACCTTCGCCGACAAGATCACCTGCTACTCGAATAGCGACACCTTCCTCGACATCCTCGCCCCCGCACACTGCGCGACGACGGCCCAGTCCGGCGGTGGCACGAACACCTGCTTCGGCGGCACCTCCTCGGCGACCCCCTATGCCGCCGGCATCACGGCGTTGATCTTCGAGACCAACTCGGGCCTCAGCCGCAACGCGGCGGTCACGGCGCTCGAAGCCGGCACCAACATCACCGATTCGCGCAACGGCGTCACGGCGCCGCGGGTCGACGCCCTGGCCTCGATCGCGGCGGCCGGTGGCGGCGGCGGTGGCGGCAACTGCAACGGCAGCAACTGCATCGACTGGGACGTCACCACGACCTCTTCGTTCGCCAACCAGGACAACTCGGCGACCTTCTCGGTTTCAAACGGTGGCGACACGATCACCCTGACCAACAACACCTGGCGCCGGACCAACCAGACCTTCAACATCACGGCCAATACCCGCGTCGAGTTCGAGTTTTCCTCGACCTCCCAGGGTGAGATCCACGGGATCGGCTTCGACGAGGACAACACCCTCTCGTCGAACCGCATCTTCAAGGTCCACGGCACCCAGAACTACGGCATCACCGACTTCGACAACTACACGTCGGGCACCGTCACCTACGACATTCCGGTCGGGCAGTACTTCACCGGCAGCTCGATGAACATGATCCTGGTGAACGACAACGACGCCGGTTCGGGCAACAACTCCGTCTTCACCAACGTCCGGGTGTATGAATCCGGCGTTGGCGGCGGTAGCTGCTCCTACGACAACGACTTCGAGGGCGGCGATGTGACGGGCTGGTCGACCAGCGGCAACTGCACGACGGGTACCTTCATCCTCGGTAACCCGACCCAGCAGACCTCGACCGTCGTGACCCAGCCGGCTGGCTCGGCCTCGGGTTCGAGCTCGCTGTTCACCGCCAGCAATTCGAGCGCTGGCAACGCCGACGTGGACGGTGGCAATTGCATCGTGACCAAGGATGCGATCTCCGTCTCGTCGAGCTCGACGCTTTCCTTCAACTACTTCCATGGCCAGCGCGACAACGGCGACGACGCCTCGGGTGACTTCTTCAACGTGCAATACCGTGTCAACGGGGGCGCGTGGCAGACGGTCGTCTCCAACGGTGACTCGCGCTCCACGGCCGCGTGGACGCCGGCTTCGGCGTCCGTTCCGGCGGGCAACATTGAGTTGCGGGTGCAGTGCTCGGATGGCGCCGGCCCCGGCGACATCATCGAGTGCGGCATCGACGACGTGGCGATCTGCGACTAGGCGCCACGAGCCTCTTCTCCGGCCTGGCCGGAGGAGGGT
>JBCCGX010000574.1:0-6522 GCA_039029035.1 Acidobacteriota bacterium
ACGATCTGCCGACGCCGAACGCCGGCTTCAGCCTCGGCGGCTCGTCCTCGGCAACAGGCGCAGCGCGGCGACACTTCGCCCGCGACGACGAGCTTCGACTGCTCACCCATCTGGGCTGGGGCCAGACCCGCCCCAATGTGCCACCGATACGAGACGAGTAAGCTCGTTGGAGCCCGGGGTTCCCTGTCAGAGCTGATCGCGCTCGAGGGAACCGCGCTCGCCCTGTCCGAGTCTCGATAGGGTACCGGCGCTCATTGAAGAGCCCGGACTATCCTTCGGAGTCAGACCATCGCCCAGCAAGCTCGAGCCGCTCAGCGACGACCCGTCCGACCCGTCCGTCGCCTCTTGGCGTGGGCCCTGCTCTGCGGAGGCGCGATCTTCTTTCTGCACGACCTGCGTGCCGCACCCTGCAAGCAGTGGTCTCGTCTACCGTTGATGCTGGTTGCCGATCTGGCGGACGTCCCCTTCCGGCACCCGTTCTACGAGCTCGCTTACGGCACTAGCACCGCAGCCGAGATTCGCGGCTACGCCCTGGCCGACCCCTGGAGCTTCGAGGATCCTGGGAACCGAGGCGAGCACGCCTGGTCGGATGTTCAATCGGGAGAAATCACTGTGCTCTCCCCTCTCGGGCTCGTTCTCGTCATGCCTCCGCCCTACCTGGACCGTCGCCAGTACTTCGACGAGTTCGAACGAGTGAATCCGCAGGCCACACCCTTTCTCGGCGTACCGGAGACACCTTCCTTTGTCATCGTTCAAAACGGCGCCGGTGTCGAGGGCCTTGGAACGCAGATCCTCCTGACAGAAACAGGTGAGGTAACAGTCTGGCACGGGTGGATGGATTGGGATGCGTTGGTCCATCGACTCGAGGTCACCCGAGAGACCAGCTTGCCACAGGCCGAGGCCCAGGCCATTCTGCAGAAAGCGACCAAGGCGCTGCCCCCAGAGGAAGCGCGGGTCTTCTGGAATTGCAACCTTTCAGATGGCGCCGCCGTCTCTTTGATCACCTCTATCGAAGGGAGACTCTCACGCGGCCATTGGATCAATTTGCGCACACCCTCCCAACAAGCCCTCGAGGTCATCGAAAGCCTTTACGGCTATGTCGAGCACTCGCGACGTGATCCGCCTTACGGCGAGCTCGAGGACGACCAATGATCCACCCGCCAGAGATCCGCCTCGAGGCGCAGCCGCTCGGCGTACAGCATCGAGCTTTCGTCGGCGGCGACCGAGAGACCGGGCATCAAGCCGACGGAGCCCAGGTCCGCAACCCGCTCGCGCTCCCCACCCGGCAGCAGGCGCTCGAGGGAGCGCCCGCCCTCGCCATTGGAGATCCAATAAAGCGTGTCGCCGACCAGGGTCCAATGCTCGCTGCTCAGGAGGCTCGCCGCCTCGGGTATCGACTCGCCACCGGCGACCGGAAGCTCGGCACCGCCACCGAGCGGCACTCGGAAGAGGTCACTTTGTCCGAAGCGAGTGAGGAAGAGGGTCTCGCCATCGGTGCTCACCTGGGCTTCATAGCCGCCATCCAGGGTGACCTGCACTGCCTGGCCGCCGGCTGTCGGCAGGCGCCAGATCTGCCAGTCGCCGGTGCGATTGGAACCGAAGTAGACCCAGTTGCCATCCGGCGAGTAGCTCGGGCCGAGATCGTTGGCTGGGTCCCGGGTGAGCCGCTCCGGTGCCTCCCCGGGAACGACCCGGTAGACGTCGGCCTGGCCGTCGAGCCGGGCGTCGAAGACGATGGACCGACTGTCGGGCGACCAGCGCGGGCTGCCGTTGTAGGCCCCGTTCAACGCCGTCAGCTGCACCAGCTCGCTGCCGTCCGGCGCGGCGGACCAGATCTCGAAATGACCCGACCGGTTGGAGGTGAAAGCGATCCTCTGCCCGTCCGGCGAATGCTGTGGGTCGACGTCCTCGCGGGTGGAGGCGAGCCAGGCCGTCGGCTCGGAATCACCGTTCAGCGCTCTTTGCTGGAGGCCCGCTTCGAGCACCCGGACCTCGAACAGCAACGTCCCGCTGTGGCGACTCAAGGTCGGGCTCCAGGCATGGTCGACGGCAATCGGCAGCCAACTCGGCGAGCTGCCGTCGAGCGGGAAGCGCCACAGGCCGCGGGAGCCGGCGCGCCGGGAGGAGACCACCAGGCCGCTGCCGTCGGGTAGCCAGGTCAGGCCGCGGACCGACCGTCGATCACGGGTCACCGCCACCGGCTTGCCGCCAGCGACCGGGATGCGAAAGACGTCTTGGGTCTCCATGCTGACGCTGCGAGCGAAGGCCACCTGGCTGCCGTCGGGCGAGAACTGCGGATCGCGATCGCCCCAATGGGCTTCGTCCGGCGCAACCAGCTGGTGGCTCTCGCCGGTCAAGGTAGAAAGCAGGTAGATGCCGAAGGTCTTGTCGCCCTCGCGGCGATCCGAGAAAGCGATCCACTCGCCGCTCGGCGACCAGGCAAAATCGGCCGTCCCATTGTTGCCGCAGGAGCCCAGTCGACGCTCCGGTCCACCGCGGGCGGGAATCTCGAGCACGGTGCAGCGCTCTTCCGCTCCCTCTTGCAGCTGGTAGCGCCCGAAGGCGAGCCGCAGGCCGTCGGGTGACCAGGTCGCGCCCACCTCTGGCGCCGGATTCGTGGTCAGTTGCAGTGGCTCACCGCCCTCCAGGGCTTGGACGTAGAGGTCGATGTTGGCCGACCGGCCGGCCGCGGGGCTGTCGCTGCGGATGGCGTTGTAATGCGCGTAGACCACATGGTGTCCGTCCGGCGAGATCTCAGCGAACGACTCGAAGCCGGGCATAGTGGTCAGGGGCACAGCTTGCAGCGGCGCCGGCGTGGTGACCATGACCACGGCGGGTGGGTCCGGGCCGCGGCTCAGGCCCATGCCCAAGGCGACCAAAGCCATTGCCAAGACGGCGCCGGCCAAGACGGCGACCCGCACCCGCGACGCCGGCCCTGGCGCTGCGGTGGATGTCGGTCGGATGGCTGGCTCTGAGAGCGGCGGTTCGCCTGGATCGTCATCCGCCGGAGCCGCCCGCCGGATCGGCGCGATCAGCCGATAGCCGACCTTGGGAATGGTCTCGATGAATCGCGGCGCGCGGCGATCGTCTTCCAGAGCCGAGCGCAGATCCGAGATGGTGCGGGTGAGCACTTCTTCGCGGATGTGAGTGCGCGGCCAGATCGCATCGAGCAACGCCGCGCGGGTGACCACCTCACCGGCATGGTCGGCGAGGTAGAGCAGCACCTCCATCGTTTTCGGCGTGATGTGCTTGGCGGACGCCGAAACCGGTGGCTCGCCCTCCGCCACCAGTTGATTGAGCAGCGGTTCCACCCGCCAGGGGCCGAGGTCGAAGGGGGTTGGGTCCTGGGAGCTCATCGTCGATCGCCGGGCACGATCCTATCGTCGCCCTGGGCACAACAGAGGTTTCTCTCACCTTTCTCTCAGGTCGAGCGACCGACCGTGGCGCAAGCTCTCGAGCGCGGACAGTCCTCGAACGATTCCTCTCGAGGCTTCTGAGCCGAGGTCACCTTCAGGAGAACACTCCATGCGGCCCCAAAACATCGTCCTGGTCCTCGTCACGCTCGCCCTGTTGCCGATCGGTGCCGCCGGATCGGCCCTCGATCCAGACACGCTGGCTCGAGAGCTCGACCGGCTGGGCACACTGGTTACCGATCCGGCTCTTGGCAACAACGGCGAACGCCTGCAAGCCCTCCACGGCCGAGCCGCCAAAGCGTTGCGCCGCGGCCACCCGCATCAGGCTCTGTACGAGATGCAACGCGGCCTGGTCGGCGCGGCCGGCTACCTCTACCTGGCCGAGCACAAGGGCGTCGAGAGTCTCGAAGCCTTCGATCGACTGTGGCAAGAGCAGAGCTTGATCCTCGAGCAGACCCAACGCATCGCCCAAGGGAGAGTCTGTCTCGACGCTCCGATCCAGGTCCGCGCCCTGGTCGAGCGGGCGGCCAACCGGGCCACCGGTCACTACCGCGCCGCGCGGGCCATGGCGCATGCCGACAACCTTTCGGGGGGGCTCTACTATCTCGGCCAGGCCAGGGCCGAGGCGAGGCTCGCCAAGCTCTGCAAGGTCTTCCGTGCCGCCGGCCTTGCAGCGGCATCGGCGACGGACGACCCAGACCTGCCGTCGTTGGCGGACGAGCTCCCGGTGCTGGCTCGCGACACGGGGACGGCCTACGAGGCGCCCGGTGCCGCGCTCGAACGACATAGCGAATTCATCGCCTTGAACGCGTCGCTGAAGGAGCTCGGTGAGCTCGACGCCGCCGGCCTGAGATACGGCGCCCTCGACCGCTTTCTCGACGCCCGTTTGCGGCTGAGCTTGTTGCAGGCGCAAGCCGGCGATGATCCCCCAGCGCCGGACCTGGGCGGCGAGATCGACCGCTTGACCGCCCGCCTGACCCAAGCATCGCGAGACCACTCCCTGGCTCTCGCCTACCTGGAGCGGGCCGCCTCGACGATCGATGATCCCGAATCGGGCGAGCGCGACCGGCTCGCCGCCGAGCGCATCGTCAGCCTATTGATCCCAACCTACCTCCAGCGGATCGGTCCCAGCCGACCCTGAAAACTTCGACTTCAGGAACTCCCATGCAATACCAAGCACTGCACCTCAGACCTTCCCTGGCCTTCCTCACCTGCCTGACCCTCGCGTCGGGAGCCATCGCTGCCGACGCCCCAGCGCCCGACACACCGACCGCCGACAGTCCCGTGACCGTCACCCTTCTGCGCTGGCCCTACACGTGAAACTTGTCTGACCCAGCAAGTTTGCTGGCACAACGCGTGATCGAACCCTTGGCAGATCGGGTCCAGCTACGGATCGAAGACTTTGGCGACTCCGAGCTCGGGCAGAGCCTCGGCGTCGCGGCCTACCCGGCCATCTTCATCGATGACGTCCTGGTGGCGACGCCGCGCGATTTCTACGATTGGGGCAGCGGGCAACGCGGGCGCTACACGCCATGGAAGAAGCTCGAAAGCCGCCAGGCCTTCGAACACGACCTGAGAGAGATGCTCGAGCTACGGCTTGCCGGCGGACGCCTGGAGCGCGCCGAGCTCGGACCGTTGCCCGGTGAGCCTGGTCTCACGGCCCGTTTGCCCGAGGTGACTCTCACCGATCTGGACGGTGCCTCACTGCAGACGGCGGATCTGCAAGGACGAGTGGTGGCCGTGGTCTTCTGGGCCCCCTGGTGTCCGCCCTGCCGGGAAAGCCTCGACTGGCTGCTGACAGCACCCACACGGCACGGCGCCGACTTTCTCGACGTTCTGGTTCTAGCGGTGCAGACTGACGAGGCGGCGGTGCGCGAGGCTCTCGAGCCCCATCGCCAGCGGCTCGCTGCCGGGGGTGCGCTGCCGCGTTTCGTCCTCGCCTCCACCGACGACGCCGACGCCTTCGGCGGCGCCATGGCGGTCCCCACTTTTCGCCTGTTCGATCAGCGGGGTACTCTGGCGGCGGAGCTCTACGGTGCGCCGCCGGATCTCCACCAGCGTATCGACACCCAGGTGACGGCACTTCTGGCGTCACCTCCAAAGGCCACCGATGCGGCGCGCTAGCCTCACCTTACTTTTCAGTCTGGCTCTGGTGTGGGCTCCTGCCGTACCTGGCCAGCAGGAGATCCGCTTTGCCGGGGCTGGCTGGCGCTTGCAGGGAGAAGGCAAACTCAGCCAGCTCGATGGCCGCGAGGCCCTGCTCCTGCGCAATGGCTCGGCCCAGTTGCTCGACACCGAATTCGCCAACGGCACGATCGAATTCGACGTTCGGACCACCGGCCACCGGTCCTTCGTCGGCCTCGGCTTCCGCGTCCAGGGGCCCCATCGGGAGGACTTCTACCTGCGCCCTCACAACTCGGGTCGGTTCGATGCCATGCAGTACACCCCGGTCTACCACGGTCTCGGCGCCTGGCAGCTCTACCCCGAGCACAATGCCGGCACCGAGATTCCGC
Organism: Acidobacteriota bacterium; assembly: GCA_039029035.1. Lineage (GTDB taxonomy): Bacteria > Acidobacteriota > Thermoanaerobaculia > Multivoradales > J023 > JAAELT01. The sequence continues at coordinate 5,927 of JBCCGX010000574.1, forward strand.
CCGATCAGTGGCTGCACGTACGGCTCGTGGTGGCGGGACCACGGCTCGAAGTCTTCTTCGACGGCCAGAGCGGGCCTGCCCTGGTGGTACCCCAGCTGATGCGAGGCAACACACGCGGTGGTCTCGGCCTGTGGGCCTCGTTCCCTGGCGGCGAGCCGCAGGACCTCTTCCCTACTGCCTTCGCCAACGTCAGCGTCCGTCCGGACTCGGCGGCCTACGAACATCCGCCGATTGCCTCACCCACCACCGACTCGGGCCTGGTGCGGCATTGGGCCGTCTCGCCGGCCTTTCCCGATCCCGAGGACCCCGAGGTCGTGCCTGCAATCGACCCCCTCGGACCCTGGCAGCGATTGGCGGCGGACGCCGAGGGTCGGGTCAACCTGGCCAGCGTCGCAACGCCGCTGGGCGATGGCCGCCGCGGCACGGTGCTGGCTCGGGTCGTCTTACGTTCCGATGCGCGCCGCACCGTTCGCCTGGGCTTTGGCTTCAGCGACCGCGCGACGGTCTTCCTGCGAGGCAAGCCCGTCTTTCGCGGTGACAACACCTATCGCTCGCGCTCCAAGCGCTACCTCGGCGTCATGCGGGTCGACAATGAC
>JBCCGX010000575.1:0-6520 GCA_039029035.1 Acidobacteriota bacterium
CCGCCCTGGATACCCCATCGGCAGCCCCTTCGTTGCAACGTTTGCGCAGTCTCGAAGCCCTGATGCCGGCGATGACGCCGGGCACGGCCGGGGCACCGCGCCCGGTCCCCGATCTGCGGCGAGCCCTGGAGGGCCGCGCCTTCGTCAGTTTCTTCGAAGCCGACGACGACCTCTGGCTTCTGGCCGGCCCGACGGGCCGATGGCATCGCCTCGAGCGTCGCGAGTCGCAAATCGCCGCCGATGTCGATACCTTCCTCACCCGGCCGGACGACGCCGACCTCGCGGCGCGCCTGGGGGCCGAGCTGCTGCCCCACGGAGCTCTGCCGGCACCGGGCGAAACCCTTTACATCGTCACCGACGGCGCCCTCGGCCGCCTGCCCTTCGCCGCTTTGCGGCACTCGGGGCGCTTTCTCGTCCAGCGTCATCCCCTGGCTCTGGTGCCCAGCCTGGAAGCCCTGGCAGCGCTGGCCGAGCGCCCGCAGCCTGCCCCGGGTCCGGCGCTGATATTGGGCGACCCGACCGGCGACCTACCCGAGGCGCGGAGCGAAGCCATTGCAGTGGCGGCGCAACTGGACACAAAGCCCTATCTCGGCCCCGCAGCCAACCACGAAGCGCTACGCCACACCTCGCGCCCACGCGTCCTACACCTCGCCACCCACACCGGCCTCGGTCCCGGTGGACCCTGGATCAGCCTGGCTGATGGGCCTCTGCCCGCCGATCTGCTGGTGACGGATGGCCTCGCACCCCGCCTCGCCGTCCTTGCGACCTGTGCCTCCGCCGCCCGGCCGGGGCGCGAAATGTGGGGCTCCCTGGCAGCGGTCTTTCTCGCTGCCGGCAGCGAAACGGTCCTCGCCACGCTGGTCTCGGTGCAAGACGACGTCGCCGCCAGGCTCGCCCTCGCCTTCTACCAGCACGGTGGACCGGATCAGCCGGCTCTGGCCCTGGCGCGAGTGCAACGCGACTTCATCGAGCGCGGACGTCCGGCTTCTGAGTGGGCTCCCTTCGTTATATTGGGCCTTGGGTGACAGAATCACCGTTGCCATTCACCCACAGGAGGAATCCCATGCAACGTTGGTTGAAATGTATCCTGACGCTGGCCGTCTTCACCGCCGGCCTGTTCCTCGGTCACCTCGGCATCCTGCCGGGAAAAGCCACAGCCCGACCCGCCGAAGCAAATGAGCAGGTCGAAGCCCCAGCCGATGACGAGGCGGTATCGAGCGACTCTCTCACCTGGCAGCAAGACGGCGACGATCTGACGGTTGCCTCGACCGATCCGGCCGTTCAATACCTCGCCGTCGCCGACCTGACCGAGACCTCGGCCTGGCCCGAGCTGGGCTCTGAAGACGCTTCCATTCTCTATGGCAGAGGCAAGATCGTGCTGCCCATGGGTGAGGTCGAGGCGATGACCTTTTACCGTCTGGAGCCCGTCGGCACGGTGCACAACCAAGTCTTTCGCCCGTGCGACGATCCCATCGCCGAATGCTTCCCGATCCGGCCCCCGATCGATCCGCCCCAACCCCTGTTGCGCCGCCACCTGGCGATGATCGGTGAGGAACTGGTCGGCCCTTGACGGCTCGGCTCGCGGCGGAGCTCACCTTCGAGGGCCGTACTCAGCGAGCCTCGCACCGGCGGCTGTTCGTTTCTCGCCGGCTGTGTCGCCTCACTCTGCGAGAGCGAGCCTGTGGCGCTGGAGTTATCAGTCCAGCTTAGCTCGATCTCGGCCTGCACTGAGAGTCGCCATCGCGATGATGTCTCTATCCGAAACGCTGGATGATTCCGCCGTAGCAAACGGCGATTCCGTCGCCCCTACGCGGATCGATGACCCGGAACACCGCGCCCGCCACGCTTTGCGCCGGGCCGACACGGAAGGGGCCCTCGAGGTGCTGATGGAGGCCTACGGCACAGCAGTCTACCGCTACTGCCTGCATCTTCTCGGTGACTCCGAGCTGGCGGAAGAAGTCCACCAGACAACGTTCATCCAGGCGTTCGATGGCCTGCGGGGCTTTCTCGGCAAATCCACCCTGCAGACCTGGCTCTTCGGCATCGCGCGCCACCGCTGCCTCGACGCGGCCAAGGTGCGGCGCCGCCGGGAGAGCCGCTTCGAGCTTGCCGACACAGTGCCAGAGCGTCCCGCGCCGAGCCCGGGTCCGGATGAGGAGCTCTCGGCACGCCGACATCTCGACGCCCTGACCGAATGCCTGGCGAACCTCGGTCCCCAGGTCCGCGATTCGATCCTGCTACGCTTCCAACAGGGCCTGTCCTATGTCGAGATGAGTCGCCTCTCCGGCGAGCAGGCACCGACCCTCCGTGCCCGCGTCGTCCGTGCCCTGCCAGCCCTGAAACAATGCCTTGAGCAAAAAGGGGCCACACCATGAGCGCCTGCCGACGGTTCGAGCAGGAGGGGCTGCTGCAACTCGAGCTCGGCGAAGAGGTCGACGAGCACTTCGCAACATGCCCCGACTGCCGGGCCCAGAAGGCCGCCTATGCCGACCTCACCCGCCGCCTAGAGGCCCTCGGCGCCGAGGATGCCCCGCCCGCCGGTTGGCAGGACGAGGTGCGACGCCGGATCGCTCGAGCTCCCGCTGCCGAGGCCAAACCGAGATCACGCTACCGTTGGGCTGGTGCCGCTCTGGCGGCAGCAGCCGTCGTCGCCCTCGCTATCCTGATCCCACCTGTCGGAGGCCCGGCCGACCTCACCCTACGCTCGACCGTCGAACGTGGCGATGCAACGTTTCGCGGTGCCGAAGCAGCCCAGCCCGGCGATTCACTTCGCCTTGCCGCGACCAGCGACCCCACACAGTACCTGGAGCTCCGCGTCTACCGCAACGAGCGCCAACTGGTGGCCCGCTGCGTCGCAGCACCCAGGGCTTCTCCCAGTGGTCAGGCCCCTTGTCGCCAACAGGACGACACCGCGAGCCTGGAGTTGCTCCTCGACGCCGTCGGGCGCTACCAACCCGTTCTGCTGGCCGCCGCCGAGCCTCTGCCGACACCGATCGGCGACCTCGACGCCGACTGCGGCGCGGTGCTCACCGCCGGCGGCAAGATCGAGCTCGGCGACGAGATCATTGTGCGGTAACCACCAGCTTCAGCGGTCCAGAACCGCCATCGGATCGAGCCGCGTCACGCCGCGGGTGGAGAGCAGCGCCGCCCCGATGCCAGTGCCTGTCAGGACGATGGCCACCATCCCGTAGACGCTCCAGTCCGCCGCGCCGACACCGAATAGCAAGGCCTCGATCGATCGACCGAGCCAATAGCCCAAGATCGAGCCAAGCAGGATACCGCAGCCCAGCTTGCGTGCTGTGCTGTCGGCGATCAGGCGAAAAATCGACGACCCCGAGGCACCGAGAGCGATGCGCAAGCCCATCTCCTGCCGACGCCGGTTGACGGCAAAGGCCGTCACCCCGTAGAGACCGATGACCGAGAGCACCAGGCTGCCGACGCCGAAGACACCAAAGAGGCTGCCGAAAAGGCCGAAGGCCCAGGTCGACTCCGCGATACTCTGCCCCAGATCAGCAGGCCGATCCAGTGCCACAGAGGGAGCGAGCTGCGCAAGAAGCTCCCGCGCCCGAGAAGCGAGGGCCAGTGGCTCACCGTCATCAGCTCGCATCAGGAATGTCGCACTGCTGTAGGGCGCGACACCCCAGGAGAGGTAGATCTGCTCGCGCTGCGCAAGGGTCAGTCCGATCCCCCCGGAAGACGAGCCGATATGGCTATCTTCCACCACACCAACCACTGTGAGCCAGGGCTCTTCGGGGCCACCACCGAGCCGCAAGCGGCGCCCTATTGGCGCCTCGCCGAGGTGCCGCCGCGCCAGCGCCGCATTGACGACCACCACCGGTTGACCGCCGAAACGACTCTCGCTGGCGGTGAAATCTCGGCCGCGCAGCATTCGGAGACCCATGACATCGAAATAGCCGTGACTGACCGGAACCCCGTCGGCCGTCGGCCGTCGGCCGTCAGGTCGCGGCTCGGCTCCATCGATCTGGAAATCCCAGCGAAACGTCGGGCCGGTCCCTGGTGGGTTACGTGCCAGCGCCGCCCCCTCGACCCCCGCCAGGCCAGCGGCACGGTGCAATAGCGAGAGCAAAAGCTCGCTCCGAGCTCCTGCACTTGGGTATTCCAACTTGGACAGCCGAAGGTTCGCGGTCATGACTTTATCTGCGTCAAACCCCAGGTCCATCGCCCGCGCTTGCGCAAGACTCTTGAACAAGAGTCCGGCGCCGATAAGTAACGCGCAGGACACCGCTATCTGTGCCGTCACCAGGCTGCGGCTGACCCGCACGAGGCGATGATCTCTCGTACCTCGAGTGCCGCTGCCGAGGCTCGCGCCTCGCCCCGTGGCACCATGCCGCGCCGCAAAGAGCCCGGCCGCCAGGGCGAGACCCATGGCCACCGCACAGCAAGCGCCGAGCACCGGAGGATCGAGGCGAATCTGGGTCCAGTAAGGCAGCGCGAAACGTGAAAGAGAACGTTCCAACCACTCCATACTACCGACCGCCAGCCCGATACCCAACACGGCCCCGACAAACCACAACAGGCAGGATTCGACGACGAACTGCGCCACGAGCACCGAACGGCCGGCACCCAGGGCGCGGCGGATCGCTGTCTCCGGCCGGCGCAAAATCGCCCGAGCCAACAGAAGGTTGACCACATTGGCGCAAGCGATGAGCAAGATACCTCCCACCGCGACCAGCAGCACCTTCAGCAGGGAATCCAGCCCAGAGGGTAGCTGGCTGGCGGTGAAGGGTTCCACTCGAGCCGTCAACGGAGGATGAAAACCCGGATTGTCACGACCGATCTGGTCCGCAATAGCATGGGCTTCGGCGGCCGCCTGCCTCTGCGAAACCTCCGGCTCGAGGCGACCGAACACAGCAAAGCTGCGACCGCTGCCGCGATCGCCCGACGGCATGTCGAAGTCCATCGGCAACCACAACGCTTCGTCGGTCGGAAAACGAAAGCCGGCTGGCATGACGCCAATCACCTCGAGAAGCCGGCCATCGACTCGCACCTGCGAGCCGACCACATCGTGGCGCCCCCCGAAGCGGGTTTGCCAGACCTCGTGACCAAGCACCACATGCCGAATCGACGCGGTGAAGTCTTCGCCACTCCTGAACGTACGTCCCAGCAAGGGACGAGTGCCCAGGTGCTCGAGCGCCGTCGCCGTGACGAAACCGGCGTTAAAGCTCTGCGGCGGCCCTGCGTCGCCCGCTAAAGTCACGCGGCGTCGATAGTAGCCCTCCAAGGCTTCGAAGACCGTCTGTCGGCGGCGAAAGTCGAGCAGATCTAAGGCCTCGAAATCGACCCGTTGTCTACCCTCCCGGGCCACCAGACCGAGGGTCATGATGCGCTCTCCACCGGCGAACGGCAGGGGTCGCAAGACCGTGCCGTAGACAGCGCTGAGAGTCGTGGTCGTCAGCCCGACCGCCAAAGTGATGGTGAGAATCGCCACCGCGGAAACGACCGGCGTCTTACGCAGCGATCGCAGACCGAAACGTGTCTCGTCGACCCATGAGCCCCTGGAGAACCAGTCACCAAGCGCCCGGCGCGAGACCGCGGCTCGCCTCGAATCGGCTCCGAAACGCGCCGTCCACTGGCGACCCAGCTCGATCCATTCGGCGATGGCGACTCGAACGGTGTCGACGAAGGCACCGCAGCAGTAGCGCCCGTAGGCTGGCCAGCCCTGCGCTGCAAGAGCTTCGGTCAAGCCTGAGCGAAAAACGGCGATTGCCTCCTCTGGATCCATGATCCGCGAGCGAGGGCAGAGACCGAGCGACAATCGGTACATGTGCTCCGCCAGGGCAAGAGCTGTCGGCCGCCAGCTCATGCTTCCACCACCCTCTTACGCACTGCCGTCTCCACCGTGCGCCGAAGCTCCAACACTTCGGCCGCCAACGCTTCGCGGCCGCGATCGGTCAACTCGTAGAAACGGCGGCGATCACCGGCCGCATCGTCGCCCAGCGGGCTCTCCCGCAACAGGCCACTCTCGTGCAGTCGCTTCAGAGAGCCATAAAGCGACGTCGGCCACAGGTGCATGCTGCCATCCGTCTGTTCAAGGACCTCGGCCATGATGCCCTGGCCATGCTTCCTCCCGTCCGCCAGTGCCAGAAGAATCTGAAACCACTGGGGCTTGAGTCGGACCTTCTTTACCATGGTCTCTCCAGGTTGACAGCTGATTCATCGTGTCTCGCGAAGTCATCTCTTCGCAGATCCGGATACCCCGCCTCCAGGAACGGGTCCGATCCTCTGATGTACTCAACAGTACATTATTATACTAACTAGTACAATCAAGAAACGAGGCATCCAAACACAAGAAGCCGCCACAACCGAGTTGCGGCGGCCCTCTGACTGCGAATACGACCTGCCGAGCTACGCGCGCCCTGAGCGACTCTCGCCGCCTGAGGCGGGAACCGCTAGAACTTGAAGGTGCTCCTCAGGTACCACGAGCCCCCTTCGTAGTTCGCGGCACTGCGGCGCGGGTACTGCAAGCCGACACTCTGCCGATTCGAGAACGGCGGAAAGA
>JBCCGX010000576.1:0-6515 GCA_039029035.1 Acidobacteriota bacterium
CATTCGCACTTCGACGAGGTCTTCGATCTGCCACCGACGTTCGACGTCATCGCCTCAACGGACGCCTGCACGGTGCAGGCGTTCCAGGTGCGAGACCGGCCGGTCTGGGGCATGCAGTTCCACCCGGAGCTGTCCTACGACGAGGGCCAACGAATGGCCGCGAGCAATCTCGAGAGCGAGCCCGAGGCGCGGAGGCTGGCGGTCGACGATCTGAGAGATCCTGCCCAGGTAGAGGATCAGCTACGGATCTTCCGCAACTTCTTCGCTGCTGACGGGACGGTGAACAAACCGGCCCCACAGGAGGTCGCAGCCTACGCATGAGCGAAGCAGCCCGCGACGTGTTGGTGGAAGTCTGCCTGGACTCGGCGGATTCGGCACTGGCGGCACAGCACGGCGGCGCCGACCGAGTGGAGCTGTGCGACAACCTGATCGAGGGCGGCACGACGCCGAGCGCTGGGATGATCGCCGCCACGCGCGGCGCTATCGAGATCGGGCTGCAGGTGATGATCCGGCCACGGGGCGGTGATTTCTGCTACTCGGCGCTGGAGCTCGAGGCAATGCTGCGCGATGTCGCCGTCGCCCAGGACCTCGGTGCCGATGGCGTGGTCTTCGGCGCCCTACGCTCCGACGGCGCCATCGACGACGAGCTTTGCAGCCGGTTGATCGAAGCGGCGCGCCCTCTCAGCGTGACCTTTCACCGCGCCTTCGACATGGCGCGCGATCCCTTCGCAGCCCTCGAGAGCTTGATCGAGCTCGGTGTTGATCGCCTCCTCACCTCCGGCCAGGAGGCGACGGTGCTCGAAGGCACCGCCTTGATCGCCGAGCTGCGCGAGACGGCCCGGCAACGCCTGGTCGTCATGCCCGGCTGCGGCATCACGCCACGCAACCTGAGCCGGATCCTCGCCGAAACCGGGACCGAAGAGATCCACGTCGTCGGCACGGACTGGGTGGAGAGCCCGATGCGCTACCGCAACTCAAATTGCTTCATGGGCACCGAACTGCGCGCGCCGGAGTACCAGCGCAGCGTCACCTCCGTCGAGCGGGTGCGCGAGATGGTCGAGGCGACAGCGAGGCGCTGAATCGGGTAGGCCCATGCAGCTGCATTTCGTCGACTGGCTGATCCTCGCCCTCTACGTGGCTTTCGCCCTGGCGGTCGGCCTACGCTTTGCCCGCCGCGCCAGTACCGGGGTCGACGAGTTCTTTCTCTCCGGCCGAACCTTACCGTGGTGGCTGGCCGGCACGTCGATGGTTGCCACCACCTTCGCCGCCGACACGCCGTTGGTGATCACCGGCTGGGTCCGCGACCACGGGATCTGGAAGAACTGGCTGTGGTGGAGCTTCGCGGTGACCACTCTGCTCGGAGTCTTCCTCTTCTCGCGCCAGTGGCGCCGCGCCATGGTGTTGACCAAGGCGGAGCTCGCCGAGCTGCGCTACGGTGGGCCCGGCGCCAAGCTGCTGCGCATTTTCCTCGGCGTCCTGCACTCCGGATTCACCAACATCATCATCTTGTGCTGGGTGCTGCTGGCGGCATCGAAGATCATCGACGTGCTGTTCGATGTCGACAAGGCCCTGGCCCTGACTCTCGCCTGCGTCATCGCCCTGTCGTATTCCTTGCTGGCCGGCTTGTGGGGCGTGGTGCTGACTGACGCTTTGCAGTTCGTGATGGCGATGGTGGGCGCTATCGCCCTGGCGGTGCTCGCATGGAACGGCGTCGGCGGCCTTGCGGGCCTCCTCCAGGCCGGCGCTGCCGGTGTCATCACTGGCGGCAACAGCCTCGATGAGATCCTGCGCTTCGTGCCCAAGGCCGGGACCGGCAGCCCCTTCGAATCTGCTTTCTGGACCGCACCGGTAGCGATCCTGGCGGTCAATCTGGGGATCGGTTGGTGGGCCACCGAATGGGCCGACGGGGATGGTCTGATCGTGCAGCGGGTCGCGGCTTCACGTGACGAGCGCCATAGCACTCTGGCGGTCTTGTGGTACGCCGTTGCCTACTACGCCCTACGCCCCTGGCCCTGGATCCTGGTCGCCCTGGCGTCTCTCGTCGTGCTGCCGAACCTCGAGGTCACCGCTCCTTCGGCGGGCCAGGTCACAGCGATCAGCGAAGATGCCGTCAGCCTCGACCTCGTCGACGGGGCAACACGGGAGGTCTCTCTCCGACCGCCGGGCAGTGCCGAGGACTGGCATCCCCTGGTGGCGACCACCGGGGTCCGCGTCGGCGATGCGGTCACCGATGGCCAGGCGCTTGCTCGCACCGACTCGGAGAGGGCCTACGTGGTGATGCTGGCGCGCTACCTGCCGGCAGGCCTCCTCGGTCTGGTGATCGCCTCACTCTGCGCCGCCTTCATGTCGACCATCGACACCCATGTCAACCTGGCGGCGTCCTACTTCGTCAACGACCTCTACCGCCGCTTCCTCAAACCCGACGCCGAGCCGCGGCACTACGTGTGGGTCGCCCGCATCGCCAGCATCGCGGTGATGGGGCTGGCGGCCACGGCGGCCTACTTCGCCGAGTCGATCAGCGATCTCTTCACTTTCTTCCTTGCTTTCCTTGGGGGCGTCGGCCCGGTGTACGTGCTGCGCTGGTTGTGGTGGCGGATCGACGCGGTGGCCGAGATCGTGGCCATGCTCACGTCCGCCATCGTGACGACCGCGATCACCCTGATCCCGGTGCGCTGGCCTCTCGGGCCCCTGAGCCCTGAGAATGGCCTGTTGCACGAGGGACGCCTCTTGATCGTCGTCGCAGCCTCCCTGGTGACCGTCAGCCTCTCACTGCTCCTCCGTCGCCCCCCAGACCCGGCGTCCTTGGTGCCGTTCTACGAAAAGGTTCGGCCGATCGGCTGGTGGCAGCCGGTGCGGGATCTGGCGGGCACCCCCCATGCCACCCGTGGCTTTCCGGCAACCCTCGTCACCGGCGTCCTCAGTGGCTTGGCCCTGGTCTACGGTCTGCTCTTCGGCACCGGCTACCTGCTGCTGAGCCAGCCGGCCGCCGGTACATTGGGTCTCCTCACCGCCGCCCTCGGCGCGCTGGGGGTTCGGTTCAGCTTGAGACGTCTACCGGCTCCACAACCCGAGTCATCCGATTGATCGAACCGCTGGGTCCGCTTCAGTCGTCTGACAGACCCTCCACCAAGCGCTCGATCAATCGCGTCAAATACTCCCCCTGCTGCGGCCCGAACCAGGACATGGTGTACATCTCGTACCCTTCGGGACCGTTGCGAGCCGCGGTGTCGTAGTAGCGATCGGGAGAGATGTACCCTACGTAGTCCCCGTTGAAGCTCAACAGCCACAGGTCGACGCCACGGCCAGCGGCCTCCGCTTTGAGCTCGACACTGAGCTCGCCGGAAAAGTCGCTCGGTGTGCCGACCAGGACCGTGTCACCGATCCGCAGCCCCTGCAGCCAAGCTTGGCGGTCGACGCCCAGGGCGCGGACCAAAAAAGGCGACAGGCGCCAACTGCGGGTGAGGCGCGCCTGTAACGGCGGCATGTCGAAGGCGATGCCAGCCGCGGCGAGGTCGAGGTGGGTCGCTTCGTTTTCACCCTCCAAAGCCTCGACCTGCGCCATGGCGAGAGACCGGCCAAGGGCTTCGGCCTGGATGAACGCATCTCCTGCGACCGGCGCGACAGGCTCCATGCTGCCGACGGCACCGGCCAGGAACATCGCCACGGCGCCTGGTGGCTCTTCGAGCGCTCTCTCCAGCGCCCCAGGATAGCCCGCACTGAGACGCATGTTGTCGGCACCAATCAGGGTCGGATGCGCGGCATAGCTTGCCAGGGTACAACTCGTACCGTCAGCTTTGACCACCCGGAGCCAATGCAGATCGGGATCCACCGCCAACCCCGGCCGGGCCCGGTTGGCGACATGTTGCGGCACAGCGACCCGGCCGCGGCTCAGCCGCGCCGAAGCTCGATCCTCCCAGGCCCGGACGATCGCCGTCGTCATTGTCGCAACGAGCCGCTGTTCGACCCGCGGGTCGAACGATCCGGCAAAGAGGCGCGCTAGCCAACCCGGCGAAAAACCACCCGGTCCGGAGTGCGTGTGGGAAGCGGTGAAGAGAATGCTGCCCGGCCGCAATGGCAGGTGTTCGGCAACCGCAGCACGTACCTTGCCGGCGATGTTCTGCGGCACGATCAAGAGATCCGCCGTCACGAGGGCAACGGTATCGACCCCGTCGCTCAAAACCAAGGCGCCGATATCGAGCGCCTCGCGAGCTCCGGTCGACGGCTGACCCTGGCGGTCGCCATAGCCCGCCAAGGGTACGGCGGACGGCATCTCTAGCGGCAGTTCCTGCCAGCCGGCCTGCAGGCGACCGGGCTGGGCCGTGCGCTGCGATTCGGCTAAGCTCGCTTCGAGATCCGCCAGGGCCCGCCGAAAGACCGGCCAATGCTCGATGTCACTCCGGCCATAGGTCGGCCAAGGGCCGACCAACGCCAACACGAGCACCACCATGGCCAGAAGGGTCCCCCAGAGGACCCGGCAACGACGACGACTTGGTGCCCGCAGACGCATGGCATACAGCTTTGCAAAAATGGAGCCTGATCCAATGCTGAGACGCTGATGTTTCACCCCGAGGGCCCGACCTTCTTCGAGCTGGCTCGGCAGGCTCTTTCCTCCACCGAGCGTGGTTACGACTTGTTGGCGCCCAAGTTCGAGCGCACTCCCTTCAAGACGCCGGACGCACTGCTCGAATCGGCGGCTCAGCACCTCGCCCGCTCGGGGCGCTTCGGCCGCGCTCTCGATCTGTGCTGCGGTACCGGCGCCGCGACAAGGATGTTGCGCCCGCTGTGCGATCGGCAGGTCGTGGGGATCGATTTCAGCCACGGCATGCTCAGTGAGGCTAGGCGTCTTTCGGCCGACAGCGCGGGGACGGCGGAGCTTCGCTTCCTCCAGGCCAACGTGTTGGATCCCAACCTCGACCCCACACTCGATGGCTCGTTCGATCTCGTGACCTGCTTCGGTGCTCTCGGTCACTTCGTCGACCGGCAGCAACCCCTTCTGGTACAGACCATCGCCCGCCTGCTCGCACCCGGCGGACGGTTCGTCTTCGCCACTGCCGATCGGCCCTCCCTCGGGTCGCCGCGCTTGTGGCTCGCCCTCGGGTTCAACGCCGCCATGGCGGTTCGCAACACGCTGTGGCGCCCGCCCTTCGTGATGTATTACCTCAGCTTTCTGCTGCCCCGAGCCCGGCAGCTACTGGAGGCCCAGGGCTTCCACCTCGAGGTGCATCGCGGTATCTGTGACCAGCATCCCTGGGCCCACCTGGTGGTCGCGACGTCACCAGGCTCGACGACCAGCTGATCACTCCCGGTTGGACATCAGTGGACAAATCAGCATCGGTTTGGCGCGTTAAATAGACGGAAGCTCCGGCCGAAAACAGACGACCTCGAACAGGAAATCCTCGATCGATCCGAAATCAAAATCGAAATGCTGGCCAACGTCGCCTGTCGATGTCCGATAACTGCCCAGGAGATCCGTGGAATTCTCCACAAGCACCATGCGGCAGGCCATCTCTGGGAGGAGGCCCGGGCCGCCACCGTTTACTCGTCTACGCGTCAATCGCTCGAGCAGCGCTATCGGGAAGTGATGAAAAGACTCTCGTGACAGCGGCCCGGCTTGCGTGTGTCCAACGGCTTCGGCGCGGCTAAACCGTTGCGCCGCCGTCGCAGACCAGCACGGCGCCGGTGGTGAAGCTCGAGGCGTCGCTCGCCAGGTAGACGGCAGCGCCGGCGATTTCGGCCGGTTGGCCGTGGCGCTTCAAAGGGGTAGCACCGACGATCGGCTGATGGATATCCGGATTGTCGATCAGGGCGGAGGCGAATTGGGTCTCTACCAGACCGGGGGCGATGGCGTTGACCCGCACGCCCTTCTTACCGAGCTCCTTGGCCATGCCCTTGGTCATGCTGATCACCGCTGCCTTGGTCATCGAGTAGACCACCATCATCTGACCGGGCGAGATGCCGGCGATAGAGGCGATGTTGACGATCGAGCCGCCGCCCTGCTCGACCATCAGCCGAGCGGCGTACTGACTCATCAGGAAGTAGCCCTTGACATTCACCGCCAGGGTGACGTCGAAGGCCTTCTCGTCGATACCGATCGCCGGCCCGAAGTAGGGATTGGTCGCGGCGTTGTTGACCAAAATGTCGAGGCGACCGAGCTCGCTGCCGAGGCGCTCGAAGAGCAATTCGATCGCTTCACTCTTGCCGGTATGGCAGGCGATGGCGATCGCCCGGCCGTCAGTCTCGGCCTCTTCATTGATCGACGCGGCAACCTCGTCGAGCGCCTCTTGTGTCCGTGACACCAAAACCACCGTGGCGCCGCGACGGGCGAATTCTCTGGCGATGGACTCGCCGATCCCACGGCTGGCGCCGGTGACCAGGGCGGTTTTGCCTTCGAGGCGGAAATCGACAGATGGGCTCATTCCTTCATCCTTTCGTGGTTCCGGCCAGGCGACCGTCAAGTCATCGTCAATACCAGCTTGCCTTTGGCCCTGCGCTCGGCCAGAGCACCGAGAGCATCC